>NZ_JAAOMA010000042.1:0-46420 GCF_011602385.1 Chromobacterium fluminis
TTCGGCAAAACGGCGACGCTGCGCCGGGCGGATCGACCGCCCGTCACAACGATTGCGCCGGCCCGCACACGGTGGGTCAGTCCGACGCAATACGCCAGCTACTGCGCTGACGCGCAGCTGGCGCAAAATCAAAACCTTTGGCTCTATATCGTCCTGTTTGCTTCTTGCGAAAAAGCGATTTAGTTGAGGGGGTGTAGAAAAGCAAAAACAGAAAAAATTTTTCAGGGGGAGTTCCGTTTTTAGGGGTGATTCAGGCACGATAAAGCCGTGCCTAAACCACCCCTAAAAACGGACACACATTACGCACGCTTACGCTGTGTCTCCATTTGTGAGGTAAACATCTGATTGCAAAGGATAAAGTAATGAATACTTTATTGCTAAGGTGTGTTGCGTGTTCCTAAATTATATCAATAAAAACATATACTTAATTTGTATGATATTGTATGATGCTATAGTTTTAACTTCATAAAATTAGGGAGGGCAACTGTCCATGGCGATGGTAAGAAAAACGATCTGGATTGACAGCGATACTGTTGAGCTAGTTAAGAAAATTGCAGAGAAGCAGCGTGTTCGTGAATCGATTGTTTATCGCTCTTTGATCACGGACTCACTGCGACAACATGATGTGAGATTTGATCTAATTTTTGACAGGCTCAATGATATTTCTGAGTTGATAAAACACGGTAATGTCATGTCTGCAAGCGCACTTGTGGCTTCAGCAATGACAGATGCAGGATTGAAAACTGGTGATGGAGACAATGATGCATTTAAGAGCCATGTCAAGGCTGTTATTAGAACCGCAATAAGGACTGGAGAGGCCGTAGACAAGCAGCACTCAGATGGAACTCTTGTGCAAAGTTAGCAAAAAATTTTAAGTAGGAATTTATATGAAAAATTCAGGAGCTACGGATTCTGGTGTTGGTAGAGCGCTACTAACAACAAAGGTTAGGCTATCAATCCAAGCCGCTATCATGTGTTTCACTTTTGGCTGGATACCTGGTGTTCTACTTCCATTAATATTGTGGTTTTTTCTTGCCACTCCGAAAGATATTGATGTTGTAAAAACTGATTTTCTTATATCTGTTCTTGATAGCAAAGCCTACAGGAAATGGCGAATCAGGGATGATTTTGGTGATCGTAAAGTTGTTAGTATTGAGATAAATAATGGAAAAATAATTCAATACTTTTCGCCAGTTGAAATGTCAAAAATAATACTTTTTGAAAGCAAATCAATCGCATCTTTTAAGATGACTGTAATTGCTTCACTGCTCAGTGGGTTGCTTGGTCATTTATTGATTTGGAAGATTCTATCCAGGCTCGGTAGGAAAGGGCAAGAGAGCAAAAGATTAAGAGGTGCGGCTGATATTGTTTCAAATAAAATATTGAATAATATGGTGGAAAAAACGTCAGGAAGTAAGTATGAATTTGCCACAGTGAAGTTGCCAAAGATGGCTCCAATGAATGGAATAATGGCTCAAGGGTCACAAGGCTCAGGTAAGTCACTAGCGATACATGACTTGATGAGACAGGTATTTAAAAATAAAAAGAAATGTATAATTTATGACCATAGTGGTGAGTACTTCAGAGCATATTTTAGACCAGGGAAAGACTATTTTTTTAATCCAGCACTCATAGGATCTGTGCCGTGGTCTATTTTTTCAGAACTAAAATATGATTATGATTCTGATACTTTAGCTCAAGCTTTTTTGCCTCCAAAGGGTGGGGTACAAACAGGTCCAAATGCTTTTTTTGAAGATGCAGCAAGATCTCTATTTTCAGTAATTTTGCTGAGACTGAAAAAGCTAGGAGTAGAAAATACTTGTGATATTTCTAATGCATTCCTTGAGATGCCAGAAGATGAGATGGCAGAGCTAATCAAGCATTCTGTAGCAAGCTCCGCTGTTGGAGGAGACTCAAAAGGACAAAGGCAGGGTGTGATAAGTTCGATTGCAATTTATCTTAATGGTATTGCTGCGGTAGAACCTGGAAATTGGTCAATAAGAGAGTTTTTAGATAGAGATGATGACGCAAGGTTTTTCATCCTAAACACTGAAGATACTCAGGCTATGTTCGCTCCGCTTTATCGTCTTATGATAACTGTTTCTTTTTCATTGATTGCTGCAAAGCAAGAAATTGTGCACGAAGATTTGTATTGGTATTTCTTGGATGAGGTTTTGCAATTGGGCGATATAAAAATTGATAAAACACTTGCGACAATTAGAAAATTCGGAGTTTGCATTGCAACAGGGATTCAGAGTGAAAGTCAGGTATCGTCAATTCTGGGAAAGGATCGGTCTGAGACTGTTTTGAACTGCTTCAATACGATACTTCAACTTCAAAATAATGAGCCAAATATGAAGGAAAGAGCGGCAAAGCGGTTGGGGCACATGGAAGTGAGCGTAGTATCAACGAATCAAGCATTAGCTGTAAGTGATTGGCGTGATGGTGCTGGTTTGTCAAATCATGAGCGCGATAAATGGGTGGTAAGGCCGGAAGAAATTGGTGAACTATCTGTTTGTACTGGGTACATAAAATTTAGGGAATATCCCGTCTCAAAGGTAGACTATTCTTCTTGGTTAAAATCTGGATTTTTCAGAAAGTGCTATGCGGCCAGGATGACTGTAGAAGTGAATGAAACTCCACCAAGAGATCCAAAATTTTTGATCGAACAAGATGGGGAGGAGATCAAGCGAGTTTCCTTCCAAGAAGTACGTGAATCTATGAAAGCAAAAGTTGACGCAGGGTCTGAGGAAAGTTCTAGTAATAGCGCTGGAGGCGCTGCAGGTAAAGTTGTTGTAATAGAGGAAAATTGTAATGAAGCGGATGGGGTGCCAGAGGCTAAAAATGGGGAAAATGGAAAGGTTATTCCGATGATTAGAACAAACCAGCTGATCACTGACAATAATACAGGTCATAACCTTTTGGACTGAAATCTATCATGGAAAAAACTAAAAAAGGTGCCATTGTAATTTTATGCTTTGTAGTGGCTTTCATGATTTTCATCTGGCCAGATTTAAAGGATTTTGGTCATGATTGGATGTACGACTACAGCCCTACAAAAGAAGAGTTGATGCCCCCTGGATATCTAGAAAGTATTCGTGGTTATACTTTAAGACCTGAGCGCAATGATGCAAAATTAATTCATATTTCAGAGCTAAACGTTGTAGCGGTCAAGGCAGATGGTGTTCAAGTAACGTTCTACCTACGAAGCCGTAGTGAGAATGACTATCCATCATTAAGAGTGAAGCTAGTAAACGCAGGTCACAATCAAACTCGAGTCGTTGTCTTCGCGCCTAATGAGTATTCTCATGGAAATAAACTGCGATCTGAAAAGATTTCATTAATTGTTCCAACGATGCAGGGCGAGAAGGGAATGATTATTGAACCGTTCTATGTTGATGGTGAGTGATAATGATTTCATATAAACAAATTGGTGGTGGAAAAGGTGCGCCGACATCATCTGGAGCTGTCTCATACTATGAGGCGGCCTTCGTTGAGCAGGGTAGGGCGAGCAATGTCGATAATTACTACGCAAATGAGTTAGCTTTTGCCAGCTGGCAAGGAAAGACAGCGAAGCTTCTTGGTATGGCAGCTTCAGGAGTGACCCGTGATGACTTTAAAGCTCTTCTTGAAGGTAAGTTGAGCAATAAGGAGACTGGGGAGTTTTTTGACTTGTCTAAAGGAGCAGGGAAGAATCGTCGCTTAGGTTATGATTTTACTGTTTCAGCTCCAAAAAGTGTTTCTGTTGTTGCATTGGTTGGGCATGATCAACGTGTTATTGATGCTCATGTTAGAGCTAATCTACGGACCATGGAATGGCTGGAGAAGCATGGTGCATATGTCAGAGTTAAAGATGAAAATGGCCAAAATAAATTACAGGCTACTGGGAATCTAATCTATGCAACAGTTGGCCACGAAACCAGCCGCTCCAATGAGCCTCAGCTTCACAATCATAATGTAGTCATAGCAGCGACGTTTGATTCTGAAAAAAATAAATGGAGAAGCTTAACTAATGATGTTCTTCTTGAAATTAGATCTCAAGCGGATATAGTTTACAAATCTGAATTAGTAAGAGATTTAAAACGTTTAGGCTATCAAATCGAATATGACCAAGATGGAAGCTTTGAAATTGCTGGAATCAAAAAGGAGCAACTCGAAGCATTTAGTACAAGGTCAAAGGAGATCGATGCGTTATTGACCTCATGGGGCATTAATCCCAATACCGCGAGTTATGAAGAGCGACAGAAGGCAACGCTTGCTAGCCGAGATCAGAAGATAGAGCTTCCTCGCGATGAGCTATATAAACAGTGGCATGAAATGGCGGCGAGGTCAGGCCTGGATTTGTCATCCATAGTGAGGAAGGCACAAAGTCGAGAACAGGCGGCATCCAATAATCCTGATAAGGGAATGGATAGCAATCTTGGACAGAGCAAGGATGAGCAGCGAGATGCGCTTCATTGGGTTTCTTGGGCCGTTGAACACCTTTCTGAAAGAGAGCAAGCATACCGACCGGCGAATATTGAGACAACTGCTCTGACATTTTCAAAGGGTGACATTAGTATCGATAGGGCTGAGTGGGCTTTGGCACGCCTGCTCAAAGAAGGTGTATTAGCAGAGACGAAACAAACCTCTGGGGAGGTGTATGTTACTACAGCTCAAGCGATTAAAAGCGAATTAAATTTATTGAGCAGCATTCAGAATGGTAAGAATTCTGGCTGTGTTGTTATGAAAAATGAATTGGAATTCAAGGAAGCTATAGCCTCTTTCGAGGAACGGAAAACGGTTGAGATTGGAGTTGCATATAAGTTATCCAATGAGCAGGTTCAATCGGCACGAAACATTTTGATGCATGAAGATAAATATCAGGGAATTCAAGGCGATGCGGGTACAGGCAAAACTGCTGCCTTGGAAATGGTGTATGCGGCTGCAGCTGAAAAGGGATGGACTGTTTTAGGTGTGGCTACATCATCCAACGCGGCGAAAGAGCTACAAGAAAGTAGTGGCATTCCAAGTCAGACGGTTGCAGGGTATATATTTGATCGAGAAAACTCAATTAAAATTTTACAAGCAGAGATAGCACAACTACGTGATGAAATTAGTCGCAGTAGTGACACTAAGTCTCGATTTGAAACTGTTCAGCTAAATGCTAGTAGTGTCTCTCATGCATATCGCGATAAGCGCTACACCTTTGACTTGGAAAATGGCGACGTTTTTTCTTCGCCGGATTCTTTCCGGCAACGGATTGGTGAGAGAATATTGAGAGGATCCGAAAATTCCATTGAAGCATCAAGGAGAAATTTGGAGTTTCCTGGCACCGGTAATGAAGTTGTGCGTGCCCGTGCCTCTCAAGTCTTTGATGATATAAGAGGCAAAGTAGGTAGAGCCTTGACCTCATATGATCGAGTTGAAACAGCTGAGGCAATCTCCGCTCGAGCGGCTCTCTATTCCCAGAGGAATGACCAGGGGGAAATAATACAGAGAGATATAGAAAAGAAGCTTGCTGAGCTGGCAAATCTTGAAAAAACTGGCAACAGAGAAGGTAAGCAAACACTTCTTGTAATGGATGAGGCGTCTTTAACAGGGGTGAAAGACACCGCCAGTATCACAATGCTTGCAGACATGATAGGTGCTCGTGTTGTGTTTCAGGGGGATACAAAGCAGCATGGATCGGTTGCGGCTGGTAAAGCCTTTGTGCAGGCTCAGAAGGCAGGAATGAACACCTCTGTGCTAAAGGAAACACGCCGTTTTGATAACGCTACGCCTCAAACTCGACAGGCGGTAATGCTTAAAAGCCAAGGAAAGTATGGTCCAGCTTTGGATTCGCTTGATAGGATTGATGTGCCAAAGGATATGGAGTTGGCGGAAGTTGTAGCGAAAAGATATCTGGAGCACCTAAAGGATTTGCAATTAAAAAATATTCAAGCACCTAGAGTCGGTGTCGTCGCGTTAACAAATAAGGACCGGAAGCAAATAAATCTTGAGATCCATAATGAGCTTGCGAGAAATGGACTTATTTCAGATGCAGATTATAATAAGTACCATTTGGAGGATCCAAAGCTGACCGGGGCTGAAAAAAATCTGGTGAATATTTTGTATAAAAATGGAGTAAATCACTTCATATTTCATAAGCCATACAAAGATATTGGAGTGAAAAGTGGAGATGTTTTGCGAGTTGCGAGTTTGGACGTCGCTACAAACCGAGTTGAATTAGATTTGGGTGATGGCAAGACAAGGTGGATCAATCCTCATCAATATGAAAGGTTTTCTCCGGCAAAGTTAGAAAGCAGAAAATACTCAATGGGTGATCTTATTGAGGCGCGCGCCAATATTAAGAATGCAATTCTGGTTGATAGTGGTGAGATGCATAAAGTTTCCAATGGCACAAAAGGGGAAATTGTATCGATTGATAGAGATGGTATGTCAGTTAAGTGGAGTGATGGCAGCATAACAAAACTGGATAATATGCAGTCCCAATTTGTGGATCATGGCTATACACATACTAGTTTCAAGGAGCAAGGTGCCACTAATCATAGGGAAATTATTGCGGTAAGTGATACGGGTGCAAAAATATTTAATCGTGAGGCTGCAGATGTTGTACTTACACGGGCAAAAGATAATGCGGAGATTGTTACAACAAGTTATAAACGGCTACGGAGAAATGCTGATAAATCTGTAGTAAAAACGACTGCTATTGAAATTGAGAATGAGACCTTTGTTAAAGGAAGGGGGAGAGAGTTGAAATCAATCAAAAATATCAACTTCTCAGGCATTGATAATGCAATTGACAATATGAAATTACCGCAGGAAACACGGCAGTCTTCACTATCTCACCATGCTCCTTCTGAGCATAATAAGGAACAGAAGGTCGTTAAGGAAAATGGTCGTACTCTTGGAATGTAAATCCTTGACAAGTCTTACCTGTCCAAAAGTACGAATTAGCTGGTGAAGTTGTGGTTGATGGATTGCCTCAGCTAAAATTTGCAAATTAGAATGCCATTGCTATCTTTTTGTTGGTACCTGCGGCATCTAATCGTCTGCATTTAGACAGGGCTATCCGATGATCTCCTTCCCCCTGCTTACAAGCTTCGCCTCCGCCTTCAACCAGGACCAGCGCCTGCTCACCCTCAGCCTGGGCGACGGCAGCGTGGCGGCCGAGCAATTGCTGCCGCTGAGCTTGGCCGGCGAAGAAGGCGTGTCCCGGTCTTACGCCTACCAGTTGACCTGCCTGTCTCCGGACGGCAAGATCGAACTCAAGAGCCTGCTCGGCCTGCCGGCCCGGCTCGGCATCCTCGACGCCGCCGGCGCGGAGAGCCTGCGCTGCGGCGTGGTGTCCAAGGCCGAGTGCCTGGGCTCGGACGGCGGCTTCAGCCGTTATCAGCTGACCATTGAGCCGCCGTTCGCGCTGCTGCGGCACCGCGTCAGCTCGCGGGTGTTCCAGGATCAGTCGGTGCCGGACATCGTCACGCAGATTCTGAGCGAGCATCAGCAGGCCAATCCGGTGTTCGCCCGCGTCCAGACCCAGGACTTCAAGACCGGCCCGGCGTCGCCGCGCAGCTACTGTCTGCAGTACCGCGAGAGCGATTACGACTTCATCGTGCGCCTGCTGCACGAAGAGGGTTACGCCTGGCGTTTCGACCATTTGGACGGCGACACGCCACAAGTGCGCTTGGTCGCCTTCGACGACCCTTACAGCCTGCCGCCGGCCGACGTGGAGCGGGTGCGCTTCCACCGCAGCGACGCCACCGAGGCCGAAGACGGCCTGACCGAGTGGAACGCCCAGCGCCAGATCGTCCCCGGCGCCGTGGCTTTGGCCAGCTTCGACTACCAGCCGGTGCAAACCCAGCACAGCGGCGACGACAGCCGCATCGACCAGGGCCAGAACGGCAAGGCGCTGCAATCGTCCTTGAATGATTACGACCCGCAATCGCTGTACTACGCCGGCGACGCCGACCAGCTCAGCCACTACGCCCAGCTGCGCCAGCAAGCGCATGATCTCAACGCCAAGCAGTTCAGCGGCGGCGGCAGCGTGCGCGGCCTGGCCGCCGGCCAATGGTTTCGCCTGGACGACCATCCGGCCCACGACGGCGACAGCAGCGAACAGCGCGAATTCGTCGTCACCCGCCAAACCCTGAGCGCGCGCAACAACCTGCCGGCGGACCTCAAAGCCTTCCAAGACGGCAAAGACGCCCAACCCTTCCGCGCCGAGTTCGACGCCCAACGCCGCGGCGTGCCGCTGACCCCGGCCTACGCCCACACCGAACTGGCCAAGCCCAAGTCTCGCGGCGTGCAGACCGCCACCGTGGTCGGCCCCCAGGGCGAAGAGGTGCACACCGACCAGCACGGCCGCATCAAGGTGCAATTCCACTGGCAGCGGCCGGACGAACACCCGAGCATCGGCGCCAACCTGGACGACAAATCCTCCTGCTGGCTGCGCGTGGTCATGCCCAGCGCCGGCGCCGGCTGGGGCCACCAATTCATCCCGCGCATCGGCCAGGAAGTGCTGGTCGATTTCATTGAAGGCGATATCGACCGCCCAGTGATCACCGGCGTGCTCTACAACGGCAGCCACCCGCCGCCGGACTTCAGCGGCGCCGGCGCCTTGCCGGCCAACAAAACCCTGTCCGGCATCAAATCCAAGGAACACCAGGGCGGCCAGTACAACGAACTGCTGTTCGACGACACCCCCGGTGAAGTCAGAACCAAGCTATCGAGTGAACCGGGCAAAACCCAGCTCAACCAAGGCTTCCTCACCCATCCGCGCAGCAACGGCAAAGCCGAGCCGCGCGGCGACGGCTTCGAACTGCGCACCGACAGCCACGGCGCCATCCGCGCCGGCCACGGCCTGCTGCTGAGCACCGAAGCGCAGAACGGCGCGTCCGGTAAACAGTTAGCGCGCGAACAGGCGCAAAGCCAGCTGGACGCGGCCCTGGCTCTGAGCCAAAGCCTGGGCGACACCGCCAGCGGCCAGCAGGCCGACACCATGGAAACCGGGCCGGAAGAAATCGGCCCGGACAACGCCAAAGCCGCCAAGAAAACCGAAGGCCACCTGCAACACCAGGCCGCCGCCTTGAAAGCCTGGGAGGCCGGTTCCAACACCGACAAGGACGGCAAAACCGCCAAGGACCAAGCCGGCCAACAGCCCTTGATCGTGCTGTCCGCCCCGGCCGGTATCGCCAGCCTGAGCCAGCAAAGCCAGACCGTGGCCGCGGGCAGCAATCTGGACCTGGTGGCACAGCGGGACACCAACCAAACCTCGGGCCGGCGCTGGATCCACAATGTGGGCCAGCACATCAGCTTGTTCGTCGCCGGGGTCAAGGACCAGATTGCGCTGAAGCTGATTGCCGCCAAGGGCAAGGTGCAGATGCAGGCGCAGAGCGACAGCATCGAGGTGACCGCGGACAAGGATGTGACCGTCACCGCCTGCAAGGGCCAGCAGCTGTGGAACGGCAAGAAGGAGATTCTGCTGACCAGCGGCGGCGCTTATGTGCGGATCAAGGACGGCAAGATCGAGCTTCACGCGCCCGGCACCGTCAGCTTCAAGGGCGGAAGCCACGATTGGAGCGGGCCGGCCAGCATGCACCCGCCCTTGCCGCAGTTTCCCAAAGGCGTGTGCGTGGAGTGCATGCTCAATGCCTTGAAAGCGCGCAGCCCCGTGGCGGCGACCACGCCGGGGAGCGCCTAAGCCATGTTCCTGCAAAACCCCCACGCCGCCGACCTGTCCATGCAAATCGAAGCCTGGATCGCCCACTCCCCGGCCGCCCAATATGGCTGGGTCGTGGATGGCTGCCAGCTGGAGTCCGGCGACTGGCGCTGGCTGCGCCGCCACGCGCCGCCGTTTGAACCAGCGTATGCTGAAGGGCCGATGGAAGCGCTGGGCGATGCCGGCATCCTGCTGTGGCCGGGCGACGCGCGGCGCCAACTCTGGTGGCCGCAATGGCTGGCCCGCGCCTCGGGCCGGCCGCTGCTCAGCCTGGCCGAATACCGCCCCACCCCGCCGGACAGCGAGTTCTGGCACTGGCTCAGCCAGTTGGACACAGAGGACGGCGCCTGCCTGGTGCTGCGCATTGCCGACACCCATGCCCTGGCCAACGCCCTGCCGCTGCTACAGGTCGAACAAGCCGCCGCATTGGCCGGCAGGCTGGCTCGCTGGGGCTGGATAGAGCGCGATGGCAGTTGGACCGGCGTGGCGCTGCCCGATGCCGCGCCGGGTCCGCTGCCGCCACGGCTCACCTTCAGCGCCGAGCAGTTCCGGCAACTGATGCGGCGCGCCCAGCCGGACATGCTGCTGCCGGTGCTGGCGCATTTCGATGTGGCCTTGCCAGGGCTGGCGCCTAACCGCCTGCACCAGCAATTGCAGCGGCTAGCCGCCACGATGGACGGCTATGGCATTGCGGACACCCCCAGCCAAGCCTTGTTCGTCGCCACCGCCTTCGAACGCGGCGACGACTTCCACCAGGCGCCGGAATGGCAACCCTACTGGCGGCAGACCCGCGCCGGACAAACCTGGATTCGGATGCAGGCCACTGATGAACGATAAGGAACACTCTATGCAGTTGGGACGCTTTACTTTGCTCATTGCCATGCTGGCCACGTTAACAGGATGCTGGGAACACGAGCCAATCGGCGTACCCGTCGCCAACTACAACTTCTCGCAGCACGATATCAATTCAGTCTGGGTGAATGGGAAATGGGCCGGTCTGGTTCGTGTCGAGGAGGGCGGTGCTCAAGCGGGTTGGGTGAGCCTGCCCGCCACTTACCAACCTGGCATCACGGTTACTGTGGACTGGGAGCGCAACGCTTGCGTGCATGGAACCTCCGAATGCGCCAAGCGGGATAAGGATGGGGAAATCATCCAGGTGAAGTTTCGCAAAACGGTTGCCGTACAGCCTTATGACGCAAAGGACGTCGCGGAACTGCAGCTGGCGTTCTTGCCGAATGATGAGGTCCGGGGATATGCAGATGGCGCGCTGTTTTCCTATGAGAAACACCCATCAAGGAAAGAGTTCGGTGGTTTGCTGGCACAAGGAATGCGCCCGCTTGAAAGTCTTTGGCCGAGAGCAGGTATTAAATCGGAGGCTTCGCGATGAGCACACAGGATGCCTGCGCGCCTCAGGGGGCGGAAACCCTGACGCAAAAAGCGAAGCGCTTTCAGACTAAGGCGGCGCTGACCGGCGACACTGGCAAGCTGCAAGCCAGTTGCAAGCGCGATGTCTGGGCGACTTTCTTTTTTGATGGCACCAATAATAACCGCGACCGCGATCTGATCGAGCCGGTGAAGAAAGGTCGGCCGCGCGCGCTCTGCGAGCACTCCAATATTGTCACTTTGTTCGAGTCTGCAAAAGCAGATAATGAAACCTCCCACTTTGCTTACTATGTCCAAGGTGTCGGCACCGTCTTCAAGGAGATAGGCGAAGATACACCCAATGACTCCGGGCTATCTCTAGCCCAGGGCGGCCAGGCTAGGCTCAGCTTTGCCTATTACCAGCTATGCAATGCCATTCATATCGCATTGAGAAAAGTCCCTTTGTTCAAGGGCGATGACTTCAAAACCGAGCTCAAGGTCAGTAATCAGTTGGACCAGAGAGTTCCGGACTTCACCAGCCTGCAAGCGATCCAGCAAAAGCTGGCCGCCGCCATCGGCAGCAACAAGAACACGCCCAAGATTCAAAGCCTGACGGTGGCGGTGTTCGGCTTCTCGCGCGGCGCGGCGGAGGCGCGCGCCTTTTGCCGCTGGCTGGAGAAGTCCAGCCTCAAGGACGGCGATGGCTGGCTGTTTGCCGGCTGCGTGCCTATCCGGCTGCAGTTCCTTGGCCTCTTCGACACCGTGGCCTCGGTGGGCCTGGCCCACTCTACCCCGCTGGCTGGCCGGGCGCCGGGGCGCTCCGGCAGCGGCGTGATGGATGGGCAGATGGGCTGGGCCACGCCGGACATGCTGAAAGTGACCCGCTTCACCCGGCAATGCCGGCATTATGTTGCCGCGCACGAAGTGCGTTACAGCTTCCCACTGAGCAGCATCCGCCATCAGGATGGCGGCATGCCGCCGGGGGCGCTGGAAGTGGTTTACCCTGGCTCCCACTCCGATGTGGGCGGAGGCTACGGCCCTGGCGACCAGGGCAAAGCGGTGGGCCACCGCCGCAAACTGCTCAGCCAGATCCCGCTACTGAATATGTATCAGGATGCCCGCAAAGCCGGAGTGCCGTTACTGCCTTTGTCTGCGCTCAAGGATCTTCCTGTCAGTCAGGACTTCGAGTGCGATCCTGTGTTGATCAAACGCTTCAATGCGTATATGGGGTGGGCCTGCGGCGGCGGCGGCCTGGTGGAAGACAAGCTCTACCACCATCTCAAAAAATACTGGCACTGGCGCGTGGTGACTTCACCACGCTTCATGCAGCAGGACTGTATGCAGCAACTGGGCAAGGGCGCCACCCTGCGCAGTGCTCGTGCCGACAAGCAGGATCTGGAAGACATGCGTGCCAGCGAACAGGACTGGCAAGGTGATCTTGGCAAAGCGGAGGGCGAGGCCGGCGGCGAGGCGGCGGAGCTGGTGCGGCTGCAGCTGGCCGCGGCCAAGCTGACGCTGCCTAAGGAAGTACACGACTTCTTTGACCAGCACGTCCACGATTCCCACGCCTCTTTCTACATGATAGGTCCGACCACCGCCTGGCAGCGGCAAAAGCGGGTGGCCGCTGCGCGCAAGGCCAAACGCCAGCAGGGCCGCGGCCCCAGCGGCTTGCCGCTGGGTGGGCCAAGCTCGTATCAGCAGAAGGTGCTGGACAGCGCGCTCGGCAGTTCGGAAGCCCCAAGCCAGATCGACGCCTCCAATTTCCCGGTGGTGAGCGACGACGACTACTTCGACCTGGTCAAATCTGACGGCATGCCCGGTGTGATTGCCGCCACCATGACCAATACCCGCCGCGAAGTGGGCGGCCATGGCCACCAACGCGCCACCTTCGTAGGCAGCAAGGCGCATTACGGAAAGGCCCAGGGCAAAGCGATAGACTTGATCGCCCAGGACTCCGCCCGCATGCGGCAAGACCAGCTGGCGCGGGACTATGCCGAGCAAGTGCGCAAAAGTAAGCTTGCATTTGAAAATCAAAAAACCTTTCTACAAAGGCAGGGCTTGCCCATCCATCACTTGGAACGCATGCACCAGAAAGACCTTGAGCAAATTGGCAAACTCTACCGTTCCCAGTAAGATTGAATTTTAGGACTATTCCTTATTACACTTTTCTTCTCTCACGCATTGGTCCCATATGGATTGACGTAATGAAAAATCGGCACGGCGAGAAGCTTCAATATTTTCTATTGAATCGTCGATGCCAAAGGTCATCACAATAGCCTTGGACAACGCTGTTTCTTCGATCTCCTTGGATTTTTCATTTCGGTAAGCAATGACAACTTGTCCAATCCGCAGTTGATCACCTGTAGTTACCTTGCGAACCTCAACCTCACGAAAATTGCTGAAATCAACATTTGGTAACGGAATCGGTGCGAGGGCTTTCCCGAAAGTTCGGGTTGCCTGTTCAATATCAGCTGAAAGGCCTGTTCCAAGGGTTAAAGCACTTCCCGTGTTAACACCAAGCTTGCCCATTGAAAGCAGCGTGAGCCCAGTTGAGAGGATGCCTCCCAATATTTTACGGCGACCTGTGCTAGCTTCTGCCCCCGCTGGGTTTCCATTGTGAATCACAGTAGCTTGAAATAACTTTTTCTCCGCTTCAATGAAAGAATTCATCTCAGAGGGGGCTAATGAGTAGGGAGGGTGGAAAAAAGTGAAATTTATGGACTTATTTGTGTAGTCCGCGCCCAGTGCTAGCAATTTAGCATCAACAGACTTAGCGACCGGATCTGTAATACTCTCACGGCTACTGAAAATAGAAGTTGGCCCTCCATCTCGGATCTGACCTGAAGAGTCCGCGAATTTGAAAGCTACTAGCTTTTCTTTAATCGTTTCAATGCTGTCTTCGTTTCTAGACTTATCGCTAGACCAGCTATCAATTGGTCTAATGACCAGAATGTAAACCTCTGGCGTATTGAATTCAATAGGTCCAGCCTTTATGGCGAGAGAGGGAACGAGGAGTGAGGTCAATAAGATACTTTGCAACCAAAGGCATTTCATTTCTTTAATCCTTAATGTGAAGGCGCTTTTTAACCCGATCACAAGATGCGGCTTGCTTTGCGAATGCTCCGATTTTGTTGTTTAGATCATCGCTAATGGCATTGGCCTGGGAGAGGTTGTTTTTAAGATCGGCAATAGTTGCGTCGCCACTGATTTTCTCTTTTTGAAGTTCGCTAATTTCATCTTTGCTATTTTTTAAATTGATTTTTAAGCCTTCCATATTTTTCAAAAGTTCCGTGTTCTTAGAGTATAGCGTGTAACTGAAGTATGCAAGGCTTCCAACAGTAAACGCAGTCAGAATAGAAGCTGTAAATATGGCAGCAGTTTTGGATTTCATTTTTAAGACTTTCATAGGTTACCCAATTTAGTTGTATGAAGGTATTACTGGAGAGTGTAAAGTTTGAGAAGACCCCCGAGGGGTGGATTGCATAGCTGGAGTGTAGTTTCCATTGATGTTTGTAGGTAAGTTAGAGGTTGCTTTCTCTACGACATCCTGTGTGAATTCCGAAAAATTGATTTTTGTGAAATCAATTTTATTTAATTGCTCAACGGTCAAGCCACCACAGTCAGATAGGTCTAAACCTAGTTGCGGCTTGCCTTGAGTATTAATGATTTTTGAAAGAACAGAATTAAAGGAACAGTAATTGTCCTGCCATTCCATGCATGTACCGAGTACTTTGTTAGAGCAAGTCTCATCAATGAAGTAAGAGAGCCTGGCGCCGCGGTGCATTGAAAGCATTATTTCATCTTGCGTGCAGGATCTAAGGTTTTGTATGACGGCCATTGCAACCATTGCACCAAAAACATATGGATTAAACGATAAATAACCATTGCTGCCAAAAGACATTAATTGAGTATTTGCGCCCATAAGGCCGGAGCCGGCAGTAAAGGTACCCGTGCTATATGTAAATCCCCATGCTCCTACTGAAAGTCCATTGCTTGCTAAGTTTGTACCAACAGTGCCATTACTCATCATGTTAGAAGCCATAGAGTCTGTCCAACCATTGGTGAACATAGCGTCATACATATAGGAAGAAGCCATGTCTATTGCTTTTTCCCCGGCATATTTTACAGCACTACCGGCAACACCAATCGCCGTACTCATCACTTGCGAGTTGCTCTGCGCTTGTGGCGAAGTGGTGCAACAATTTTTAATGCCTGCATACCCTTTTGTACATTTTTCTTTTACCCCAGAGAATATATGGCCATCATTATAAACCTGAGCTTCTCTCATCATTTCTTGAGCTATCGCCGCTTTTGAGAAGGAATTATTAGTATTGATAGGTGTTGGGTATTTATTAGGATCAAATAGACCACTTGAACAAGACATTTGCTGGCTGCTTTGTGCTGGTTTAGTTTGACATTGATACGTATAAAGCCAACTAGAGCAAGCCCCTGTCTCTGCAATTTTATCAGAGCAAGTACTTGAAACTACTGAGCATGAGCTATTGTTTTCATAGGGGGTGCAAGTATTGACTGGTACAGGCTCATTGCATGCATAGCTATATCCAAACTGCCAACAGCTTTGGGGGACGCTAAGCGCTCTAGGTGGAAGTTTTGCTCCAGCCAAACAAATGGTGCTACCTGTTGAATCAGTTTTACATGGAGTCGCATCCAAACAAGTCTTTGAGTTAGGGATTAGAGTGCAGGCCCCTGGCGCGTACTGGTCAGCATGTGATTTGTAGCTCCAAATTGACAGAAGTGTAACCAGAAATAATCTTGGGTGTATGAAATTGTATTTCATGAATTATGCCCAGAATTAAGGTGTGTCAAGAGAGGAGCCTGCCGATCTCTCAAATGCGCCGCAGGTATTTACCCAGCTTGTTTGAACCGACCGTATAAAACAAACTCCGCTGATAGGATCTGAGCCATCGACACAAGAATAGGTAATTGTTGCTGGAGTCGTTTCAGTAGATATACAGTTTTTGCCAGACAAAACGGCCCCAGTTGGGCATTGATAGTCCGGCGTCGCTGGAGTTGTAGTAATTATTGTCTTGGTACAAGTTTGCCCTGAAAGTTGCCCGCCATCTGGGCAAGAGTATGTGATATTTGCATTCGATGATTGAGTAATAACGCAGCTGGCTCCGGATTGGCTACCACTTGGGCATGTATACCCATTTATGATTGCAGACGATGTTGTGGATTGTGAGCAAGTGGCACCAGAGAGCGTATAGCCAGCAGGACAAACAGGCTGCTTTGGAACAGAATGCAAGCCACCAACATATGGTCTTGCATAATAACACATGCCGTTATTCATTAAATTTGTGAATGCTTCTTGAAAAGGAATCCCAATATCAGGACATCCTTGCGTAGAAGCTGTGGATGTTATGTGAATGCAGGTATATTCTGCATGGTCGGTAAAAATTTCTTTAAGAATATCGCCATTCTTACATGTGTAGCTCGGCTTGGCTGGGACAACATTTGTAGAAGTACAAGTGGTCCCAGATAAATTAGCACCTGAAGGACAACTAAAAGAGACTGCCGCAGAAGATGTTGTTGTATTTGTTAGCTTGCAGTCATATCCGACAAGCTGAGTACCTGCAGGGCATACAAATGTTTCTTTTGCTGGGTCTGTTTGACTAGAAACACAATAGCCATCTTTTAGAGTGCCAGATGGGCAGATACTTGCTGGAATGCCTGGGGTCTTTGTGATTGTAATATTGGTATTAAGATATTGAGAGCACTGCTGGCCAGATGTGACTCTTGTTTTATTACATGTTGCGCTCTGGTATTGAGCGGGAGTATTTTGCGTAGTTTGAACAACGCAAGAAGTGTCGGGATTTAACCCCGCATTTTTTATGGCTTGAGACGATGAGTTAAAAATACTATCAGTAGGCTTTAAATTAAAATCAAACTTACTTTGTCCTTGACCAAAGGTACCTTCACAGCTGGGTTGACTTGCTGTTGCTACTCCGGTTTTACCAAGGATTTTACTCTGTTCCTGATTCGGTGAAATGCAGCGATTTGATAAAAAATTCACAGCAGCGCAATTTTGATCTTTATATGCGTCACCACTCCCTGGAATATAGTTTGCGCATTCATCCATTGCTTTGTTTCCGAGCCCACTCAAACCAAAGGCTTGAGCCCCAGAGAGCGCACTAGATCCTGATGTCGGTTTTGAAAAGCCTCCTAGGTCCGCCGGAGTTGATGTAGGAATACTTGTCGCTCCAGTCCACGCGGAAGAGTTAACACCTGAAGGATTGACCACTTGATTTTTAGAGCTTGGGGCAAGGGATTTAGCGAAAGCTTGTCCATCAGCATTTGCATCAGCAAGGGTTGATTGCGATGAGAGGCTAGTGATGGCTATCAGAAAATAACTCACCTTTAATTTTAGGCTCATTTTTGTAGTCTTTCCGATTCCGGGTGACTGGATGGAGCTGACTTCAGTTCTTTGTTTCTAGACCATTCAGATGGGGTTGCCTTGCTGCCCGCTGCAATAGCTTCTTGAATGGCAGCTTCAACTTCCTGGGTATTATGTGCCGAACTACCATCTTTACATTTGTGACCAGGCGGGACCAAGTGTGGATCGTTTCCGCAAACTTGCCATGGCGGCAAGCCATCTTCGCAGATATTGATTTGCCCTCCTAGTTGAGGCCAGGCAGTATTTGAAGCTGCTTGATAAGGAATAAATAGAACTCGACCGCAGCGTTGTTGTTGTGTAAAACGCTTAACTCTTTGGGCTTGAAGTGTTATTGGCCCTTTGTTGTTGGTTAATTTTTGAAGAGCCATTATTTGAGATGATAACGCTTTGTTAGTGGGCATGGCTGATTCAGCACTGCCATTAACAAGTGCTTGCACAAAAAAACTAGGAAGTATTTCACCTGAAGCTCTAATTGATTGCGAACTAACAAATAGAAATATTGATGAAAGTATAACGTGGCTTTTATTCATTGCTGGCTCCGTAATTGAGGCTCAAATACATTTACGTCCAATTGTGTAAATGGTAGAAATGGAACACCCCAAGAGTAGTGATATTGATTTGCTTTACGTATGCGGCGTAGCTCAGGGATTTCAACAACAGGAAAGCCAGAAAGTCCTTTAATAGCTTGCAGGTCTTTGCTGGAGAGAGGGCTAGATGGATTTAAACTCAATATCTGTCGATAACAGCTCTCAGCCATTGTATTCACGCCTTTGAAGTCCTGCTTTCGGATGTATGCTTTTACTAGTTGATATTTGCAGTATGTCTGTGTCGCGTCTTTTGCCGCATAACCTTGAGAAATCTTCGTAATTACGTCCAGGCCAGAATCGACTCCGGATGAAAGTGAATCCCTTGCCAATATTACCCGTTGAGAGGGATTATGCTTGGAGCTAAATGCGGCCAAACTGAGGCTTGCTAGATTAGAGGCACATCCATTTGCATATTTAAGAGCATTGGCTCCGTCATTACGTCGATAATAAACAAAGCTTGCCATGCCGCAGACTCTGTTCGAAAGCTCAGGTCCAATAGCGCTGGCTTTCGCTAGAAGCTGAAGGCCCAGTTTTTGATTAGGCGCCACTCCTTTTCCATATATATACGAAAGCCCCAAATTTAATAGAGCAGGCTGATAGTTTCGGGCTGCTGCTGCGGAATAGTATCGGTTTGCAATGCTCATGTTCCGACGTGCTCCGAAAACGCCATGCTCTGAAGCAAACCCCAAGAAGTTCAGTGCTTCAGGGATATCTAGCGAAGCATATTCTTGCAACTTGACCAGCATGTCGTGCTTTTCACTTGGTGATGCTTTTGGCAAGCTGAGTATTCTCCAGACGATTTCGTCGCCTTTTTCACTTACCGTTACATGCTTACCATGAACAATTCCGCTCGCAGCCTGGTTGAGCCGCGGTAACAGAGCTTTAGCACGAGCCACGGCTTCATCTCCGATGCGGCCCATGATCGTTTTGTTCTGCATGTCTTGCTGTTGTTGAAACTGCTTGAATTCATCGCTATCAAGTGCTGATCCAAGATTCTCTGTATTAGAATTGCTAACTTTGTTAGCCGGGTTAGCAAAAATAACCCCATGGCAAGAACTCAAAAATATAAACAATAACAAAGACTTAGTTGTTGATGTGTTGATGTTGTGCGTGAACATGGCTAGCTCGCATTTCGAAATTTTAGTATAATATTTTATCACTTATTTTGAATTTTTTCAGCTGAATTCGCTTTGTGTCAATATTTCAGATGAAATAATTTTATCTTTTCAACATTGTTCTGCATTCCTTGCAAAGGATATTGATGACATGATTACCCCTGATCAAGAAGATGGATATCCAATACCGCACTTTTCTGAGTTTGATAAATTATCTCAGCATGAGCAAAATGAAATAATGGTTTTGAAAAGCGGAAACACTCCTGAAGCGACCATTGAACGGCTGCTTTGTAGAGTGTTTCTTTATGCTATCAAAACCCGATCTGCTGATGTGCATATAACGGCAACTGGAGATTCCCTGAGTCCAAAGGTGCAGCTATCTGTAAAAACACCTGGCGGGCTTTTAAACTTTCCTTATCTTGGACCCGCAGGTAAACACTTTCGAGATAAAATGTTTCAACTTTGCAATACCGCAAATGGTGGTACAACTCCTCCTCTTATTGCGACGCGATTTGACATGACCCTGCCTGAGAGCTTTGCTCGTGGTTTGGGACTGCAACCAATTGAGGGGACACCATACCAAGTTGATATGCGTGTGCAATACAATCGAACATTTCGTGGATTCTCCTTTATAACGCGATTACTCGATCAGCAAACTGCTCCTAAACTTGAAGAATTTAGATTGACTCAAGCGTTACTTGGCGAGATTAAAAAGGCTTTAAACCAGCAGGCAGGACTTTTTCTTGTTACTGGGCCAACCGGCTCTGGAAAATCAACCTTTCTTAAAGCCTGTCTTGATTATCTTAATAATGGCAAGCGTGTAATTTATACTGTCGAAGACCCAGTTGAGTACACAATTAGTGGAGAGGCTCCAATACATCAAATTCAAGTCAGCGGGGAGGTAAAATTTAGTGATGCACTGAGGGCCGGTTTAAGATCTGCTCCAGATGTCATCTTTATTGGTGAAATTCGTGACGAAGAAACTATGCTGATTGCTATGCAAGCCGCCCAAACCGGGCACTTTGTTCTCGCGACACTTCATGCAAATACAGGCATTTTAACTGTCAGCCGTGCTCTGGACCTACTTAATAATAAAGCCCAAGATGCTCCACGCTTGGCAACGACACTAAAGTTTGTCGTAGCGACAAGGCTTCTGAATATGTATGAAGGATCTACAGTTAAACGCGAATTGACATATGCGGAGGCGTCTTGGCTAAAAAATAATGGGATACCAGCCACTTTGTATGTCAATGAAGTAACGGGCGTAAAGAATGGGAAGAAAGTATCTGTGATGGAGGCTTTTTATGTCGACAGCGAGATGCAAGATCGTATTGCAAGCCCTGAATTCAGGTCAGAAGATATTTATAATATTGCAAAGGAACAGATACAGTATGAGTCTCTTCCTATGGCAGGCGCCCGAATGGTTGACGAAGGGTACTGCATTCTAGATGAGTGCTCAACAATGCTAGAAGGTGATCGATCTGCACAGCACAGCCTTTCTATGCGTGCTCTAATGGCAAAGACAATGGGAATCTCTCTTGGCGATGTTTCTAAAACGCTTGACGCTTTTTATTTGGCGCGTCAGGCAGGGGGTACTCCCCATTTGGAGGACTTTGTGAAAGGGTTAAACCACGATATGCCTGTTTTTGAAATGGAAAAAAAATGAACTCAAAGAATATCCCGTTGATTTCCGTGTTTTCTATACTTCTGGGTATGTTTCCGCAGACAGTTCAGCCTGCTCCAATTGGGGTAGGGGCTCAAGAGCAAATCAGGCCATATCTACAAGTTAAGCAAGTGCCAGGAGATGAGAATATTGTTCGGGTTTTTTTCTCTCCAGGTTGTCAATTTTCAAAGCAATATTTTCAGTTTTTTACAAATCTTGAGCGTACTTTGCCTGAGCGGAGGCGGTTCTTATTCACGCCATTAGTCAATAAAGGAGATGGTTTAAGCTATGCCCTTAGTGTTTTGGCTGTCGAGCGTTTCTACCCGGCCTACACTAACCACTTTATAGAGGCATCGCTGATTGGGGTGCAAGATCGTGGACTCTCGGCGAGGAACTGGGCTGCAATTGATAGAGTCGGTAGAGCTGCCCATCTTCCTAAGCCAATTTCAAAATTGGTGTATGACAACATCGATGTTCTGAGGAAGGACCTCCAGGTAACTCTTGAGGTGCAGCAACGACTAGGGGTCACCAATACGCCTTCGGTCTCAGTCGCTGGTACTTACATCATAACCCCCGAGTTCACTGCCGGGGATTCGAAGATGTTCAGCCAACTTGTCAATGCTGTGATATCGATGTCATATTAGAGGGGCGGTTGGCTGCAAATTTACATATTTTCATAAATCTGTTATCAATGCAGGACTAGCTGTGTGTTCTAATTAAAAACACAAATGTTTATCATTTGCGTTTTTTCGGTATCTTTTTTAAGATATGTTTAACTCAACTATAATTGATACTTATTCGACATGCTGACTGAAGACCAACGCTACCAGATTCTCATGGCGCTGAGCAAAGGCTATGCCGATACGGTCATCGCGAAAAATCTCCCTGGCGTCACTCACATGCAGGTTTATCGCTATCGCTGTAGCATGGGTATAGCGAGTGAGACGGTGCTAGAGAACCGCTACAATGAATGGATGAAGCTGGTGGGGAAGGGGGTTGCTTTAGATGT
Source organism: Chromobacterium fluminis (assembly GCF_011602385.1). NCBI lineage: Bacteria > Pseudomonadati > Pseudomonadota > Betaproteobacteria > Neisseriales > Chromobacteriaceae > Chromobacterium > Chromobacterium fluminis. Next base: position 21,852 of record NZ_JAAOMA010000042.1, read on the forward strand.
TATTGCTGAAAGATATCAGGTAAAACAAGGAAGCATCTCGATCATGTTGAAGCGAAAGAAAGGTTTCACCGTCTCAGACTTAAAGAAAGCACAACAAAAGCATCAGGAAAAGGCCGCAGGCCAGAGGTTAGAGCCTAGTCCATTTAGCAAGGTTTAAGCGAGCTTGCCTCTGTGCTAGGCCAAGGGCATACCTAGTGGCCAAAAGTATGTCCTGTGACATCGACACCACCAGACATAGGGAGGCCATTAGAGTTTACCGTTGGGCCTTCTCCCGGCGAGTTGTCTTCGAACTCGGCGCCATTGTCAATTTTGAGTCGCAGCACCCATAAGATGCGTATGTAGTCTATTTGTCCGTTTACGTTACGTTCTATTTCAAAAAATTTGCGCATGTAGTCTCTCCTTAGCAGATGTTACCAGGCCCGTTATAGCTCGGCCTACGTGCACTCAACCTTATCAGGTCGCCGGATGGAAGTCCTGACGGTTATTGCCAGAGTATGACTCCACCGTTGCAGGGGGTGATTATTGGTCTCTGCAATTAACTATAAAATGCATTGTGCATTATAGTTATCGAATGGAGTGTAGGTCAATCTATTGGTATGCCTAATCCCGCTGTGATCCCTCCGATCTGACCGCCACCGTATCACCCCACAAACCTCTTCGCGCGGCTGGCGCCGTAAGCTGATGATGTGTTCCTGCTGCTGGTGGGAGTTAAGGGGCGCAGGCCCGTCCGCGACCAGGTGCTTCACACACGAGATCCGCTCCGTCGCTGGCGGCCGCCGGCGTTGCTGCCTGGCCAGCGCGCGGTGGTGGCCACCTGGAGCTCGAGGGCATCGCCGGCGCCCAGGCCTGTGCGAGGCCCACCTGGTGCCTCCTGCGCGCCGCCGGCGCCGCAAACCAGCTGTGGGCGGCCAAGTGCTTCACACAAGGGATCCGCACCGGCGCCGGCGGCCGCCGGCGTTGCTGGCTGGCCAGCGCGCGGTGGTGGCCACCTGGAGCTCGAGGGCATCGACGGCGCCCGGGCCTGTACGAGGCCCACCTGGTGTCTCCTGCGCGCGGCCGGCGCCGCAAGCCGATGATGTGTTTCTGCTGCTGATGGAAGTTAAGGGGCGCAGGCCTGTCCGCGGCCAGGTGCTGCACACACGAGATCCGTACCGTCGCCGGCGGCCGCCGGCATTGCTGGCTGGCCTGCGCGCGAGGTGGTGGACCTGGAGCTCGAGGGCATCGACGGCGCCCAGGCCTGTACGAGGCCCACCTGGTGCCTCCTGCGCGCCGCCGGCGCCGCAAGCCTGCAGTGGGTGGAGGTCAGAAGGCGCAGGCCAGGCCAATAGCTGACCTCGGCTAGATGCTGCGCACAGGAGATCCGCTCCGGCGCAGGCAGCCGTAGACATTTGGTTATGTGGCATTGAGATTGTGCTGATCACTCGCAAGCAGGCCCACTCTGTAAGGGGGCTGCTCAGCTATGTGCAGGCACTTTTCACGATCTCGTGTGAGGAGAGGCAACTGGTGTTGCCAGGCTAAAACGAGAACTCCAAAAATAAAAGGAATTCCGCTTAGCCTGGCTTAAGCAGGCCTTTGAAAATTAGGCCATGTAGAGTGCGTCCTACTTTTTCTGATCTAATCGAGTCCTTGTATGCTGGTTGTCATCGTCTACGATGTTTGTGACATTGTCTGCAACATTTTTAGCCGTCCTGATAGCCGTTCTATCTCCATCACGACCCAAGCCTGCTTTCTTTGCGATAGCTTCATTGTGTGTGACTTGATTGCCAATACGTTCATTTTGGCTATATACACTGTCGGCAATTGCTTTCTTAAAGTCATCAGAGCCAGGTTCTTTATGTGCTTGTAGATTGCTGTTTGGCACTGGCAAGGAGTGAGTGTTAGATGTAGAAAATTTTCTTGTAGAGTGAGGCTGACTAGTCGACGAGGCTTGGCGATATTGACTTCCTGAAACGGTGTTTTGATGGCTTGGAGAATTACGCCCATATTTTTCCTGAGTATGTGCTAGTTGCGGCTCAGAAGAACTTGCCGAGCGTACAATAGGCTGCAGGCCGGTAGCATCGTGAGGCTGACTAATGCCAATCGGTTTATACGCGGTATCAGGTACACTGAACTGGAATTGGGTCATAGCCTTGGCTTCATTAGAGAGGTAACGCAAGGCTTCCAAACGCTGCTCAGGTGCAGCCGCTTCATCTTGGGCCATCATAACGGCCGCTCGGTGTCTAACAACAGCCTGACGGGCTTGATCGCTGCCTAAAAGTTGGGAAGATGTACCCGAGTTCATACCCTCTGTTGCTTTTGACATATACTCGCTCATGGAGCCAGTTTGCTCCAGTTTCGCGCCATTAACAGCCTGAAACATTTTGTAATCACTGTTGCGTTGCGAGTGTAAGCCAATTTCATCGTCCCCGATTTTAGCCGTTGCAGCAATAAAGCTGCTAGAGCCCCTCACTGCAGTACTAGCAGTCTCACTATCAGACTTACTTTCACTTAAAGTTTTTTGGAAGCTAGTTTGCTTAGCCAGCGACCTTTCAAGATTGTGAGATGATTCAGAGCCACGACTAACGACTTTTGAATTATCAATTACATCATGAATAGAGTGGGTCAGGGCTTGCGAATCTTGAACTTGGTGGTCTTTACCAGTTCTTTGGTCGCGGCTTAGCGCATCAGTAGCTTGAGTGTTTGTACTCGCAGATGCACCTGCACTAACTCCTGCGCTAGCTCCATTAACGCCAGCTTTTACGCCGGCACCAACGTTCATCGATGCAAGAGCTTGGTTGGTGTTTGTTTCGTTACCTGCGACCGAAGTAGAAGATGATTTGCTATCCTGAGTTCTCATTGCCTTTTCATAGTTACTATGGACTGCCTCACCTGTTCTGCGATCCACGCCAACACGCGAATAGTCGCCAGTACGAAAAGCCTCTCGCCAATCTTTCAGGTTTTGTTGGCCTTCGGAAATTGTTTGTTGCCGTTGAGTAACAGAAGCAAGAGTTCTGGATTCTTCTTTGGTTAGATTTCCAAAATGTTCGCTCGTGGATGCCATCGGCTGGGCCCCTGCAAAAGTCATCCTTGCCATTCCTCCGTCGAGCATTTGCGCAGAAGCCATGGCTTCACTACGAACGATTGGCGCAGGCGTCATTACTTGAGGAGCTACAAGCCCACCAGTTGAGTTATCACGGGCAGATGACTGTTGTGTGCTTGCCATTGCACGAGTAGCTCCGCCAAGCATAAAAATAGAAGCAATGATGGCAGGTAAACCTGACATCAATTGCGATGCCGTACCTATTTTTAGACTGAGCGCCTTGTAAGCTTCAATAGCAAGCGCTGGAGAAATAATCCCCCCTTGCCGAATTGTTGTCATAAAGTCAGCTACATTTGCATAAGCGATTCCATTAATAATTTCAGCACCAACACCTGTAACAAGCTGCGGCCAAACCATCATGTGTGTAAAACCAACCATGTGTTTCTGGGCGCTAGTACCAGAAAACATCATAAAAATCCACACAACTGGTCCTAGGCCGATAAGTAAATCAATAACCAAGCTCCCAAATTGCCCAGCATACTGAAGCATTTGATTTTCATTAGCCGCAGCTCTAAGGTTATTGCGTTCCAGTTCATTCTTCTGGACCATGCCTGCCATGCATTGGGCCTTATTTGTCGAATCAGCCTTTATGCAATCAAGATTATTGGTGACCGTTTCGTCAAAAAGCAAATTAATCAACTCTGCATTGGCTGCTGCGGCCCCTCCCGCTACTACCTGTGCAATAGAATTAGATTTGGCAGATATCGTGGCTTGATACCGCGAAGATAAATTGTTGAATGAAAAATCAGTTGCTGGATTAATTTCGTCTGATGAATTTACTGCCCCCTGTACCACGCGAGCGAATTCAGGAGAAGAAAGTGCATTATCAATATCCTGAGCAACTTGAATCGCTGCATCTGTACAGCTAAGAATGATTTGAGAGTTAGGTTGAAGATCTGGAACTGTGCCAGTTTGGTTTTGTGCTGCGGCATAAAGTAAGGCTCCTACGCCGGTGGGGAAACTGGTATACCCTGAAACAGCAAGCGAGCGGGATTGATTGGCGCCACTATTCCCTGCATTCATTACTTGGGAGCGTAGACGCGCGTAGTCAGTTCCTGAATTAGAGTTTAAGCAGGATGCAACAACTGAGCTAATTTCGGAGTCAATCGCATTTAGTCGAACAACAGTACTCCTTGCGCTTAACAAAACTTTAAGTGGGTTGATGAAACCATTCGTCCCCGCGCTAATTGCATCATAATTCGTTCCCGCCCCTTGGAAGGCCGTGGAAACAACTCCCGCGATTTCATGAGTCAAGATACTTGCAGTTGATGGGATGATGGCGATTACGACAGGGACGTTGGAAATTAGAGACATCGCACCTGATTTTGTGCTTTCTAATTGAACATCAGTTTTTAAAGGAGGAGCTGTTAGCGAAAAAGCAATAAGCATTGGAATTAGCACCCCAAGAGAGCCGTTGCTTAAATTCGCTGAAAGAGCATTGATCCCTAGCTGGACAGATGTCTTTGCTGTGGTTGTTAGAACCGAATAGAGAGCAGCAACAACGGCAAAACCCCAGATGAGCACATTTTGTTGACACACCATAGCTACACCATTAAAAATGGTGTTTAGGATAGATATGTCACCGGTTGTGTAGACAAGAAATTCCATATTAGATTAACGGTTGGTTATGTTAGTCAGCTTAGCACTTTCATTCATCTCTATAACGATTCTTGCGACTGTCTCATCTTTTATGCAGCGCTCCCTTAAATTTAGAGTGTCTTGCCGTAAATTCTCAATTGCTCTCTTTTGGTCATCTGTGAGGGCGTATGAGTTGTCGCTCTGAATGCTATTTGCACCAAGATAAATTGAAGAGCCGAGCTTGGCAGCTACACATTCAGTAATATTCCCAGCTAGTCTATATGCAATAGAGTAACGCTCATCAGGGTTTGATGTTTTGCTCAGAAGAGCAACAAGACGATTACCTGCTTGTTTAACAAACTGAATTTGATTTGGTGAGAGTGTTACGCTTGTGCCACTATTAAATTTTCCCAAGATAGAAGTCGGCTGAACAGCTGCTAAGCCACCGGTAGTGTCTCCGGATCCAAAGAGCATCGTGTTAACCCAGCCACGAACACCTACGTAATTAAAATTGTCCTTTTCCATGAATGTGCAAATTTGCGGGTCAAATCCCCCATTTCCATCGCCGTTTGGATTACGACACGAGTAAAGTTTGAGCGGAGTTGATGGCTCTGCTGATCCAGGGCCACCACCGTCAATTAGATTTATCATTGAAATAGTCGGAGGGCTAGAGCAACTAATGCGAGGAATGTTATTTCCCGATTGACTTTGTGAGGTGGTACTGACACCTTGGGCATTCGCACCGGCACATGGTACTCCATCTATTCTATAACCTAGCATGCTGTAAAGAAGCCGGTTATTCAATGAGTTAGGGTTAGTGGGATCATCTGCTGAACCATCAGGGTTCCCGAGGCCGGCAAGTCCCATTGTTGAGCTAGAACCAGAGGCGAGGACTGCTTTTACAATTTGATTGCCGACCCGTGGATTGACTCCACCTGCTTTTGAAAGGTACTGATTCGCGTCAGAGAGGTATTGAGTAAGACCCCCAAACATATCAGAAAACATTCCGCTATTAGTTGAGCCCACAGCACCATCGCCATTTACTGCATTTGAAATCGCCGCTTCAGCAGGATCAACCAGCATATGAGCAAGGTTGCATGAGTTTTTGGCAAGATTGTTAAGATTCTGCATCAGAGATTGAAACTCTGTGATCAACTGATCCAGTGAGGGAGAGATGATCTTAATTGCAGCTTTAAACGCCAAACCTGCTGCATTGCTTGCTACACTGCGGAATATCTGAATTAACTGTTTACCGTTGATGAAACTGAAAGATCCACCGTATAAGTCAACTCCTCCACATCCGGCATCAAGCCTCGGAGGATCAAATGCCACAATATTTGCATTCTTAATAGGGGTTCTCATTTCAAAAGACCCGCCGAATGCCCCCATCCGATCCCTGGATGACAATTGTGATGGAGCAGTCGCATTCGACATGAACATGCTTCCAAGGTCACCTAAAATCCCTGCATTGCTTTGATAAGAAAAGCACAGTAGCACCAACCCTATTAAGCATTGATTTTTGTTGGATGTCTTAGTCAGCATATATTCACCTATATTGTTTCATCAGTATGGGGTCCATGATCTGCTTAAACGTCTCAGGTCTATTCGGATCAAGACGTAAGTTTTGCAAGTCCTGGTTAGCTGAAACACCAATATTCCATATGTCAAGAGTCTTTGCAGTGCTTTTACTTAGTAGGTTCGATCTAAAACCAGCGAAGGCAATTTGTTTTACTAGCTCATCTTCTGCATAAAACCCCTGAGAAATTATTAAGTACTTATTGGGGTCGTCTCCATTGCTATAACTTTTTGGGGTGTTAACAAAAACGATGCTTGGTGTCAGTTTTAGTCCAAGTTTTTTCCACAATCCATTATCTTTTACCATTTTACCTGTGTAATTGTCTGGCAACCTACCATCAATAGAAACAACAAGTGACTCCATCCCATAGTCCTTTTTTAGCATGCTTATAATGGGGAGTTGCATTGCGCAAAAATGACAAGACCGGTCAATGAATACCATGAGGCCACCAGTTTGGCTTAGCTCTTTTACTGCGGCCTGTTGAGCTTGTTTGTCAGCTCGACGGACAGATTCAGCTCCAACGCTAGCATAGGGAATCCTGTTGTTTTCATTAAGAAGCGGGTTCATGTCATTAACGGCTGTTACGGCATTTGAAAATCTTTGAGCCTTATCAAGAATAATCCTCTTCGCATACAAGTAGGCATTAATGTTTTCTTTTGTAGGCTTATCAATTGCGCGTTGTTCTAATATGGGGTAGTTGTTTTTTAGCCATTCAACGGTCACAGGTTGTTCACCTTGCTTCTCAGACGGAGTTACCCTGGCCCGTGGTTTTGGCTGCTCTAACTGCTTTCCAGGAACCACTCGTGGTTGGTAGTGCAAAAATTTATCAGCGTAGGATTCATCTAATATGCTCGGCTGGCTCGCATAAATTTTAGTGCACCAGCTTAAGGCACACATCACTACAAAAATCACCAAAACATTTAATTGATATTCAGAGTAGCGTGTCATCAGCAAGCACCTAGAAGAGTCTGTAACCAAGCCCAAGTATTTTGTCGGCTTGCATATAGCCCCAGTATCTAGAATCGTCACTTAGAGGGTGTGTTCCAATCAAAAATAGCATGTTCTTAGGAATTATTTCATTTCTTGTTAGATCTTGGATACGTTTATTATACAGTTTAGAAAGAGGTAGCCCGTTGGCAACTATACTTCCATTTATTTCGATTCTACCATCGGCAAAAATTCTCAAACGGTCTCCTGAAACGCCTGCAATTCGTTTCATCACATATGGGGCCTTCACATATGCAAGGGCCGGAGGGGGAGGGAAGTACACCAGTTCACCGTGTGAATAATTTGTATGCGGTCCTTTGACCAGAAGGGCTGCTTTAACATCTGGTAGACATCTTTCCTCCCTGAAATCGAAACCAAGCATAACTGGTAGCTTTTCTCTGCTCCAAAAGATAATTGAAAGGCCAAGAACAGCGATTAAAGCTCCCCAGAGTGCGTCGTTCTTATTTCTGGAAAATGAGAAAGCTACCGGCTTGAATGATCTTTTTGCCGGTTTCATTTTGCTTTTTCCTTTGCTGGTACTTTAATAGGGTCTGAGTTTTTAACCGCTGCTCGGAGTTCACTAGTGATATCAATCGTGCTACCTGGTAACGCTGCAATGTGCATATTGCCGCGCTCATCACGTCCAGTATCAATTACAACGTAGCCTTCGTCAGAGTATTTTTTGAGAACTGCGAGGATTGGCTGGCTTACCTCTTTGTTTAGTGTCGCCTCATCCATTCCAGGTCTATTCATAACAGCATCAAAAATAACGGCCCCTTTTTCTACAATGGCGTACTTCCCTGTTGGTACTTCAGTTTTTCCTAAATAGAATGAAATGGCGCACAGTATAATAACCCCAAAATATGGAATATTTCCAGCGAGGATGTACTTTTTCATGAGTTGTTCCGCTTGAGTTGAGGTATATTATTATTGCTTTATTGAGAGTATTTTTTCTGTAATTTCTTCTAATAATTGCTCAGGTGAGATTTTTTCAGTGCCTCTGATGTTGTCTATAAAGTCTTCAATCCAACGGGAACGTCGTCGTTTTGTATTTCCCATGATTTGATCAAGTGCGGAAATTGGATCCATCCCTTGATCCATGAGTTCAAATACTTTGACTCGCTCTTCTCCCTCTGAGCTGAACATCGCGGCAACAAAACGATCAAGATATAGTCGGACTACTTCATAGCTATCATCATTCATGATCAAAAGCTCGGAAAAAACGCCTTTCCTAGTTGTAACGTCGCGAATCAATCGCTGGAAATATGGGTCATCTTTAAAACGCCCACCAATAACTTTTTCCGAAATAGCTTTTTCTATTTCTTCAATTTCTTGCTGCATAACAATCTTGTAGTTAGATTGGCTCAGTATGACTTCGCCGCCTTCCGTACCTGGTAGGTCGCGAGGGGATTGCGTGATTATCCAGGTTGAAAATTGATCTTTCCGTCCTTTGCGATACAAGCCATCCAAAGCCTCTGCTGCGCGTTTATCTTTTAAATGATGCGCCGCCTCATCAATAAAACAAATTTTTGGAATGCCAGTGAGTTTCGCCATTTGACTGAGACTTGTATTCATTGTAAAGAACATGACTACTTTGTGAAGGTGAGGATCCCCTTCCAGTCCCTTCATTTCAAATACGGTAAATTGGCTATTAGGGTTAAGTGTAGATGGACCCCTGAAAAAGGCACCGCGGGTTGGCGACTCGATAAAGGCTCGTAAGCGTGGAATAAGATTGGTGACAGCAATAATAATTTGTTCTTCACGTTGAGCATCCGCGGTGTTGCGTTTTGTGCTCTCCAAGCTCTGAATAACATGCTCAATTTCGGTGTATCCAGGAGTGCTGGCATAAGCTGACTTGACCGCTTCTCGCATGGCAATACTGGCCATTGGATCCATGTTGTCATCTTCATATGCCATCAATAACAGCAGTGCTGTTATATTCTCCATCTCTTGGTCAAATGCCGCATCATCTAAACCAGTAAAGGGGTTGAGAGATGGTTTGTTGTAGGCATTAATTCTGAAGTCAATGAAATCACCATCTACCGATCGACAAAACTTTTCGACTGAGCGGCCATTATCAAAGAATAAAACTTTTACATTGTCTGCCAAGAGATTAAGAATAAAATATTGCAAAGCAACTGTTTTGCCTGCGCCACTTTTTGCATGCAACATGCCGTTGTAATTGCCGTTTGACCTAAATGGGTTGAAATAATATGTCTCGCCGCGACGGGTAATGAATGGCGAACCACTTACTCCATTTATGGGATCTGCATTGCCATGCTGGTCACCATAAATTGGGAGAAGACATGCCGCACTGCTTGCGGGCATTATTGTCTCGCAAGCAAGTTTTTTTGCAATATTATTCGAGTAGTTTAACGGTAAGCACTGAACGAAACGTGGTAATAAGTCATCTACAATTTCACGTGCATCATATTTCATTAAGTCAAGAGAGGTTTTTAGTTGCGCTCTTGCATGAAGTGCTTCTTCTCTGCTTTTTGCAAAAACGAATATGTGTGTTGAAGTGTAAACATATTTGTCATTTTCATTTGAGCAAGCCTTTTGAAGATTATGTAGATCTTTTAGCGTTTCTTTAGTATCTTCATCTCCTAATTTGAAAGGTAAGGCTTTACCGGTTCCGCTTCTAGACTCTATTGCTCGTTTTACTCTTTCTGACTCTTTTCTTTGTTGTGCAACTCGAATTGTTGTATTAATAATGAATGGCGTATTTATTCTATGGCCGCCGCCTTCAGCAACAGTACCTTTATTCATTGGTGCACCGATCAACAAGTTCATCATGTCGTGAGTAACTTGCTTTGGATAAGCTTTCGGCGTTACCCCGGCGCAAAAAACGTCATTGGAAAGGATGCCAACATGTGGTAATCGGAAGTCGAATTTATCTCCGGGACCATATGCTTGATAACGGACTTCAAGCATGGGATCCATTTCTACATTTTGTCGAGGCGTGAATATTTGGCCGAACATCCTATATACACCTAGTGTTTCCCCAATGGACAGTACTCTTGCATCGTGAAAACCGCAGGAACGAATACTTGTCAAGAACGCTGTTTGGTGTTGCTCTGCTTCATCAAGGGTTTTTCTGGAAAGGTCACCAACAGGTATGCTTACAGTTAAAATAATCGTCTTTTTATTGAGGATCGGCATATCTTCTTGCCAACCTACAGTAAGTGCTTTTTCTAGAACACTTGCTTGCCTATAGAGCAATTCTTTGATTACTGAATTCGACGTATTTTTTCTTTGTAAATATTTATTAGGTGCAGAAAAGTCAGGAGGTATTATTTCAGAGTGTTGAATAATAGTTTCGTCTGGAACGCTTTTAAACATGTTTACAACAACACTTCCAAACTCGCCCCCACCACCTGTCAAAGGACTCATTTCATAAACTTTACCAATATATAATGGCTCCCCCGGTGCTTTGGTGACAATCAAATCATCGTGGTACGTTTCGAGGTGGATAAAACCGCTTGCATATTCGGTCTCAATTCGTGGGGGGGAGTTTACTTGTTTCACTGTAATCCTCGCTTGCGGGTGCTAAGCACCCGCAATCAACTGTTAATATTTAGAATTAGTGTTTAAATTTTTGATACGCAGATGAGGTGTGGCCAACTCTAACTTGAGAGTATTTTGCATGGCCGGCCGCGTTGCAGTCGCCAGGGTCGTGATAGCCGACGGGGCCAGGAAAGCGCAAGCAATGATGCTCAAAACGACCATAAGAAACGTATATCCCCTCCCATGCGATAACTGCCAGATCCCACCAATAACGGCGACCAAGGCTAGCCCAATAGCAAAGTCACTTTGCAGCATACCTTGAAGGTAGGTAACCACCGTTGTCCATACACCTGTAGTGGGTGCCACACCACTATTCATCGCCCCCATGGAGGTAAGTACAACAAGAGGTGCAATGACAGTTGCAGAAAACAAAGAAGATTTCGAAACTTCTTTTTTAAGAGCCATTTCCATGAAATTGATTTCCTTTTTTGGTTGTTGATTATTCAGGTAAAGCACTATCACCATTTACAGAGGGCGATGTCTCTGACTCAGGGGCGCCGTTCACATTTGCTGTTGCTGGCTGACTGAAATTCTGTTGTTGGGTTTGAGTTGGTGGAACCTTAAATTTGGCTCCAGTTTTTTCCACCTCGATAGAAGAGGCATCTTCTTCTCTATGAGGGTAAACGTTTGGGTTTATTCCCCCATCTTGAGACCGATTAACTGCCGTAAATCCGGCCCACTTGTTTCCACGAATCTCACGGTATACCACTGAACCTTCATTTAATGTATCGTTTTCATCCACCCATCTTTTAATCAAGGTTCGCTGAATCACCGGCCCTTCACGAACGGGCAAACCTGCAATAGATGGCGCGGTGATCCGCTGGTGAGGAAGCGCTCCCAAATTTACTTGAGCCGCAATGTTTTTATTCCTGCTTGGCTCTGGTGCGATCTTATTTAAGGCATCAACCTCAGAGAGGTTGAATTCGCGGTCGAATCTGCTGGCGGGAAGAGGGCCGCTTGTGCCAGATTCGACTGCTTTAAATGATCGACAATGAGGGGAGTTTGGATCTTGTTTACGATTGCAATCCCATTTGTCGTCTCCCATTGGTGTAAACATTGATGAGCAGCCAGTCAGAGCCGTCGCAAACAAAATAACGGAGATTGAAATTACTTTGGTCATGCTTTGCGAGCCCCATGTTTAATTTTTAGTTCAACACTCTTCTTTAATATCCACGTGACACGTGTGCCGGCAGTAACTTCAATTACAGGAAATGTTTCAGATGCGTATTGAAGATAAAATCTGGATAGGGCTGCTGTAGCCTGGTTGGCCCCCTGACCTACCGCCGATTGAATCAGCATGTTTGGATTTGGGAGATTGTATTGCTGAGTTCCCCCTGTGGAGTTCGAGTTGTAAGATGGAACTGAGCTAGGGGAGAATGCAGAGCTCAAGCCACTTGCCATGCCAGTCAAAGCAGCTTGCATTAGAATCGATCCCTGCTTGCTGACGACATGTCCTGCAATTCCTTGAGTTCCATCTACATCCAACCCGTAGGCTTGAATCTCACCCTCCCATTCACGGCCATCTGGAGCGATGCAGCTAATGTTCTCTGTAATCACGTTTACTCGTTCTGCACTAAGATTTGCAATTCCATTTCCGCCTACAAAACAATCACCTAAGTGGGCAACCTTGTAGCCATTAGGTAGAATGGCATTTCCTTTTAAGCGGGAAACAAATGGAGTTCCGACGCTAGTGGCTGATTGAACCGATCCAACGGCCCCTCCCGACGAACCGGACGGGCGAGCCATAATGCCTGACAGCATAACGGCTTCAAGTGCGGAGTTCACAGGTATGATCAAAGCTGGTTTTTCGCGCTTTACTGGTGATTTTTCAATTGAACTTTTCGTGGCTTCCCATATTTTCTGTTTCGGAGCCTCCACCGAGCCCCGGCCAGGGGAAGGATTAATAGGTAGATCTGATTTTGGAGCTTCTTTAAGCGGCGTATTAGCGTTATCTGAGGAGTCAAAGCTAACAGGAGGCAGCTTGCTGTTCATATCTATGCCGTTTTGTGTGACACCTGGTTGCTGTAGCGGTGTTGCCGTAAACGTGACTTCAGATGAATTATTAGTAGAATTTGAAGGGGTGGATGTTGCTTGTCCTCCATTTCCTTTCATTCTTTGGATTTCATCTTTTAAAGTTTGAATTTGAACAGTCAAATCCTCTAGGCCTTGATTTCGATTATTGATCGGTAGAACTCGTAAGTGACTTGGATCCGAACCTAGAGAGGGTTCTCCCCCTTCCACTCCTTGGGCTTTTGCTTGTGCAGCTGCGACTTTGGCATCTTCTGCTTGTTTGACATTTGCCACATTGCGCTGATGGTTTATAAACCAAATAGCTATAGCCGCAACAATTAGAACAAGAAAAAGCCCTTTCATTTTCTTGTCTAAGGAATTCCAGTCATCTTTGAATTTTTGAATCATTCCTCGGCATCCTTTCGAGTCATTACAAAGATCTTGGCGCTTTCCCCTGAAGCTAAAACTGGTTTTGGATGAATTGAAATAGCGGCAACTGCGGGGCTATCAAATTCTGACTCCATTAATTTTGCTGGAGCAGCACCTGGGTTTGTCGCTTCATAAACAAAAATGTCATTTGAAAAACCACTTAGCTTTTTCAGAGGAGTGATAACTAGCCCATGCATGGCAACAGGGCCTATGCCTTTATCCCGCGAAAGATCAATAGCGGTAAAGCCTGCAGGTATACCACCTGTTGCAAGGGTTTCCATTATGTCCTGAATATTTGCTACATAACTATCACTCCGCTTGGCCCCTGCTTTGTTTGCAGACTTATCGTGGTCTTCAATCAATATCGTCTGAGCGGGAATATCCTTGGGCACTAGCAACAGAGCAATGACTGTGCGATTTGGCGCTTCAATAAATATTTGCTCAGGATGCTTCTCGTCGGGGTTAAACTTCGGATCAAAAGAAACATATATGTTATTGGACTCTTCACTTTTATCGATAATCAAAGAACTTCGGCCCACAATTTTCGGATTATCGAAGGGTAAAGTTACCAAGTTCGGTGAGCTCTTGCTAAGCCAAACAGTATGTGATGATCCATTAAAAAAAGGTAAAACGCGTGCTCTGGAAAAGTCCAAAGCTCGTGCATTGCTTCCTTTGATCGTCATTACACCGGGAAGCTCCATTTCCGGCGCCGCTGTTTGCCGGATTGCGAGAGACTGCTCAACTCTACGAGTGGGCTTTGAAAAATGTTTTTTTGATTTGCCTTTTGTTTTTTTGTGGGTTACTGGATTATGCCCAGGTGGGGGGGCTTGATTAATTTTGGAAATAGTTGCGGTGTCTGCAGGTGATGTATCAAATTGAGTGCTGTCCTGAGCGTTCGCAGCAGATAGTCCTAGGCAAGCGAAAGCCAACAGTGAATTACGTAAAACAAAATATCGCTTCATTTTTTTATCCCCTCTTGCCATTTTGAATCATGCGCCCGCTCACCAGGGTAAGAGATGACATCGTCCACCCAAAGACGGTAATTCTCCATCCTGACCTTATATTCGAACACATACATTTGAACGGTATCCTTCGCCGCATTCACTGTGTGAACTTCGCCAATCACAAAGTGTTTATCGATCTTAGGGTCATAGTCATACTGGCGCAAAACAAAATAATAGCTACCCAGCTCACGTTGACTTGTAAGCCGGTGAGCTTTTGCATCCATTTCTTTAGAAATTTTTGTGTAAACGGCCGGAGCTAAATAACTTTGAACAAATGACTTTTGATATTCTACGTTGGAAGGGTTTATTTGAACTAGGTTTGAGGTTACTGCGCTCAAAATAGCCCTTTGGGATCCTTTGTCCATTGAGCTTTTTTCAATTGTTGCTTGATTTGGCATCCCCGGTGTCTCTTGAATTATAATTGCGCTTTGGCTTGCAATGATAAATGCAAGAATGACAATTGTTGTAATTGTACCAACTAAAGAATACGTCAGCAGAGAGTTTCTATTCCGAAGTTCTGCCAACGACTGGGTTCTAGTATCAAGATTCATTTTTTTTGCCTTTAATTATCTTGTCTACAATCATTTTTGCTGATTCAGGATTAATTGGTTTATTGTCACCGATGAAAACCTTACTTTGTTTGTTTAATGCATCGGAGTATCCAAACCACCCTTTTGCGAATAACCAACTTCTGAAAAATCCTGGCAGTTGTGCTTTTTTCCAGGAGAGCCAAGATTTATTGATAATATAGCTTGCGATAGGTATCCCTAAATAGAATTCAGGACCAAATTTAATTCCTGAAAACAAGCCGGCGATTCCTCCGAATATTAAAAGATATGCCTCTTTCAACTCTACTCCGGCAAAGGCTACACCTGCCTTACCATTTTCTGGAATGTACTTAGGATCATTTGCCATCTGATTTGACCTCGAGTTCATTGCTCCAACAAGTAAGGTGATCTTTCCAATTTTTATGTTCTGAGAAAGCTAATTCCGGTACGCAAATTTCGTTTTCACGAATGACAACTTTTGGCCAAGCAAGATTTAAGAAAAACGATCGTCTATGAAGCCTGTTACTTGAGCGAAATTGTTTTTCCCATTGCGAAAGCTTTCTTTCACGCAAAGACTCCAAGGCAAACTGTTCTTGTGGCGAGAAGAAGACGAACTCTGTTCTTTCCCGTTCTTGCATCAGGATCGGGTTAATCGCTGGGCGATTGTCATTTGGAGTGTCTTGATAGATGTACTGTCCGCCAGCTTTCGGTTCTAGGTTTACCCAACCGGCGGACTCAGAGGAGGAGGGAATGAAGTTGGCTTGCTCAGCGGCGGTGCTACCGGCCCCCAAGCAAAAAGTGATGAGGAGGGCAACGCAGGAAGTTTTCATGATGTAACAAGCCCATTTTTCTTTCTGAAAATTGAAATATCAGTATGGGCATATTAAACCACGATTGCACTTTTAAGGTCAATTATTAATGAAAGCTTTGGTGTAAATCTGCTTGGCGCGGGCTCTCATTTCAGCTTGGGTTGATTGTTGGGCTATGCGTTTTAATGCGTCAGCTAGAGCAATGTCTCCACTAATTTTCACAAAATCCGCAGGAGACTCGCTGTCTCCTTTCGCAAGTACAAAAGTGGGTACCTCATGGATCTTGTAACGCTCGAAGAGCTGAGGATAAATTTGCCACTTTGTTCCTCCTCGTTTTCCGCAACACGCAGAATTGATACTTTGAATTCTGTCTCGAGTTGTTCCAATCGAGGTCTGATTCCCTTCAAAGCCAGCTAGTATCATTGGAATTCCTGCCTGTTGTGACTCTTTGGCTAAAGCGATAAGTGTCGATGAAGGCATCTTGAGCGATACGAAAATGTAACTGTTCCACTTTGGAGGTCGCATGGACTCGTATAAGCTTTGTGCTTGCAGTTCCCCGCACAGAAGTAGGAGCGATAGCAATGCAAATTTAATTTTTGGTAGTCTTGTCATGTAAGCTCTTTATTTAAGTGGCGCACAACAATCTTTGCGGCTGAATACGAAATATCCATACTCCTTGTCCTGTGGCCTAGCAGCTCCTGCTTCCTGCAAGGGAAGAGGGCGTCCAATTGGTGTGCACATGTTGTCAGGGAATGGAAATGTGCGATTTGTTTTATATTGTCTCTTGTCCATGATGAGCTGAGGAACTCCCATAGCTCCGCAAGATTGTAAGGCATCATTTCCGGCAGTTGATTGCATTGCTCCAGCCGCATGAAGTTTTGCCAAAAGGCGAGTGATCATTAGATGAGATACCTGCTCAGGTGTGGTCATGCTTGAAACATTGCCTGTGAGTGGGTACATCGGTCCCCAGGCTCCAGCAACCCAAAACAATGTAGCACTCGGAAAATTCATAGATGCCATGATGGCATCTGGCATTTCTGCAGCTATCGATGGCACGCCAGCAAATGGATATGCGTAAGGGGTTAGAATTAACGACAGACTATCGTCATTCCACGTAGGATCTGCCCAACTGATGAATGGAACATCAAATGAGCGATTATCAAGACAGGGTGATTGAGTAATGACCCCAAGCGCTGTCATAACGGGGTTTACATACTCATTGGCATGCATAAATGCTCCTTTATTTTTTCCTCCTAAATGAGCATTTGTGTTTTTAATTCCACCATATTCGTCAGCATTATATGGAGGACTTATATTAACCCCTCCAAGTAAAGGCATACATCCAGGTGTATTAGTTACATCAACCATATAGCGTGGCTCCCAAAATCCAATAGGTGTTCCAGCGCTTAGATTGTTGATGCATAGACATATTGGTACTTTACTCGCTCCGGTATCATAATCATCTGCCGTGACACCGAAATTTACGGAGAGTCCTCCAATTGTCATTGGGAACATGCAGTCATAGCATATGTCCGAAATCAAATTTGGGAAACTACCATTGCACGTACCTGGAGGACCTGCCGTGCTGTCTAGGCCCATGCAGGTAAGAATTATAAATATAAATCTTTGAATTTTAGATGTCATACTTACATGCCATACTCTAAAAGAAGTTTGTCACCCTTCTGACTAAGAATCACGGGGACGCTGTTTAGATTAATGCCATACAGCATTTTAAATGAATTTATTATGGCCTTACGTTGATCAAAATAAAATGGAATATTTTGTCCCGTCGGCCACGAATAGCCTTGGTATTTGACCCTCAAGTCAAAGGGTGATCCCGCAGTGAGAACTATTTTGAGAGGCTGTGATCTACCTTTGTTGATTGCGTAATTGACTTGTTTCTGATCTCTGCCATCTATAAATATCAAACCTGTTTTTAGTGGTGTGATCTTAAGCGGCTCAATTACAGCTCCCTTCCTGACAATTACCTTTCCTTTTATGTCTCGATAGTCACTAGGGACAGTAAAACGTAACTCTCTAAGTTCCTGACGTTTCCCATATGATGTTTTTATTCCTAGTGGTGCAGGGTGTTTAATTGAATCAATTGTTTTTGCACGATAGTCTTGCCAAAATTTAGCCAGTTGCCCGGATTTTTCTTTTTTTCTTATTTCCTCTTTTATTTGTTCTCTAGCATCCTTTTCCGGAGCAAATGTTGGAGCTTGTTTCCCGAGGTCTTCCGCTGCGGAGAGTACAGTATTGAAAATTAATAAAACAAATAGTTTTGTTCTCATTTCAATACACCTTCATCTTTGGGGTGTGGCTTGTTTCAGGGGAGGAAATTTCTTCCTCTTTTGATTTGTTAAGTGGGTTATCAAACCCCGTCAATTTTTGGCTGTTTTTAGATACGATTTGTTTTTTTGAATAGTATCGCAACGCGACACGATTTGCGTACACCCCTCTTGCGCGTTCTCTTTTTTTTCCCCAACCAGCACCATAAGCACCAACGGCTCGCCATGTGTACCCGTACTTACGAATAGCTTCATGAAGTACCCAGGCTCCGAGATGAATATTAAGGCAAACATTATTTATCACATCATCTCGGCTGATTCCATATCGAGCTAAGGCGGGGAATAAACTTGAGTTAATTTGAGCCATTCCATAGTCCGTTGATCCATCTTTATTATGATGGATTGCTCCTGGCTGGAAGCTGGACTCGCCTTCTACGATTGTCATGTATAGGCCGACATCTACATGGTAATGCCTAGCAGCTTGTTCAAAGCATTCCGCATATATGCCGGGCCCTTTTTTGGATGTGGCGCCTACTATCGGAGAGGAAACTGCAAGAGCTATGGCAAGAAGGGTGTGTAGGCGCATTTGGCTATCTTCCTTTGATACGTAGGTGACTCATAACCAACCATCTTATAGCCACTTTTGTTGCTATCAGTGTTTCTATAATCAGTCCGAATATTGAAAAATATGCACCTACGGCAATTACAAAAGATGCAATAGGACCAAATGCTGATGCTGTGTATACGACAAATACACCTGTCAGGATTGTTGAAACAGCTAAGATATGTAAGCTGGAGTATTCTCCAGTTCCAGATAGCCATTTTTGAATTTTATTCATTTGTTTCTTTCTTTGCAGCAGAAACTTTTAACTGCCCCTCTATCCTGTCTGCATCTATGGCGCCAGGTATGATAGTTCCATCTTCAAATATTATCGAAGGTGTACCATTAATGCCAAACTTTACACCTAGGTCGATATTTCTTTGAATTGGGTTTTCACAGTTTCGGTTCTTGGGGATGGTTCTGTTAAGCAAGTAAGCCCTCCATGCGGATGCTTTGTCTTTGGAGCACCAAATTGACTCAGATATTTTGGCCGCATTTGGATGTAGCTGAGTAAGAGGGAAAGGAAAAAGAAATATTGAAACATTTTTTAGTTTTGTAAGTTCGGCCTCCAAACTTTGGCAATAAGGGCAATCTGGATCAGAGAATATATAAAGCTTGCGTTCTCCGGTGCCAATTTGTATCGCATCTTCAGTTTTTAATAACGCTATGTTTACTGATGGCTTGTTTAATTCTCTAAGACTATTGGTGAGGGATGTATTTGTTTTTAGGTCAATGACCTCACCATTAATCATTATAGAAAGATCTTCTGCGACAAATATAATGTCGCTATTTTTTACAACTGACCAATACCCTGGGAATGCAGGTGCAATTTTTGCATCTCGCGCAAAGGGGTATCGCTTAATGAATTCACTACGAAAATCCCCAGCATGGCAAGTTGCAGTTAAAAGAAGCAGAGAAAGTATTTTGCTTTTGAAGTCTATCAAGGCTGGCCCTTTATGTTTGAGATATAATCACTGTGACACTCGATATATTGACGCAGTGAGTTTTAATGAAATCAGTAAGCGAATTTAAACTGGCCCATACGCGGGTCGTCTTTCTTCTTGTAGAAAGAACATGCGGAGCAGTATTATTTTTAATAACTACTAGAAGAATGTAGCCATAATCCTCTTTTTTCACTTGCACTGATGAAATATCGCCTGGGACTTTAGCTAGTAGCTTAAACTCATTCTCTGTGAGCGAACCTACTATTTCAGTGCTTGGATTCAATTTGAATTCCTTATTCAAGGATTCAGTTAACCTTTTCTAATAGTTAACGTCACTGTAGGTAATCTCAAACCCTGTCGTTTCAAAAAATCAACCAGTGTATTGAGGCTGGACCACGATCTTGGTCTATTCCTTTGCGTATATAGTGTAAAAACTCCCTCTTTCCACTTAATGTGCATTGTAATAATGTGACCACTTTCGACTTCTTCGATGACTACCGATTCAACTAGTCCATTGACGCAAGACATGTTGAAATCTTGTTCGTTGATTGGATTCATGCAAGTCCAGCTCCAGTTGTTGCAGAGCCGAAATCGTACCATGCACATACCTGCATTCTACGCAATACTAACATGACTTACAATCAAAACAACAAAATTGATAATTTGATTTTGACAAGGATTTGCTATCCCAAATAGTTGTTCACTACGACCAGGGAACTTGCCAGGGAAATACATAGAAGCCCAGTGAAGAACAACATGTTGTGAGTGCCGCAGGTCGTTCTCCAGACTCTGTAAGAGAGGTACAGCATACCTAAGCACAAAGCCTTGAAGATCATGATTGTCGGTGCAAATCCGATGTGGTTAGCTATTGAAATCAGAATTTCATTGACTTCAGTGCGCGTAGCTGCAGCTTGCAGAGTGCTATGCAGATCGAGTACTTGAAGGAGGGCCGATGCGGCGTAGAGGAAGGGAATCCATTTGGCTGAAAAGTGTGTGGTTTGTGCTGTTCGATTGCTCAGAGATGGCATGGAGTGGTCTTGCGTCTAGTAGAAATGGCTGTGATAATCGTACTAGATTTGCAGTTTTGCAAGCCAATTTTACAGTGTGTAGCTACCTACATATGTGGATTTTGATGGTCTTGTAAGTCATGAAGACCGCCATGAAAGCCCCTTGTGGCATAGGCTGTAGCTCGATATGAGAGATAACAATGCGAAAGTACAGGTTCGGCTCTAGAGAGATCCAAAGCGACGATCCCTCATTCCCCGCTGCAGTTGAGGCGGCATACAAAAACAAGAACTCCGTGCGAGCAGAGTGTCTCTGTAACCCTCCTGCGTGCTTGCCAATGTATGTCACTAAGCAGAATGACCGATATATCCTCAAGCGGATGCCTAACACAGGGGAGGGCCATGCATCGGGTTGCGACAGCTATGAGTCTCCAGCGACTCTATCTGGACTTGGCCAGGTTCTTGGCTCAGCGATCAAGGAAGATCCCGACAGTGGATTGGTGACGCTTAAGTTTGATTTCTCTCTTAGCAAGGCCGCGGGACGAGCTCCACCAGCCCCGTCAGATAAGCAAGGTGACACAGTAAAAACTGATGGAACTCGATTGACTTTGAGAGGGACACTACACTACCTGTGGGACCAGGCTGGTCTTACTCGTTGGATGCCTGGTATGGTGGGAAAGCGTAGCTGGTCATTGGTTCGGCACTACCTTCTTGAGGCTGCTCGCGACAAGACAGGTAAAGGCTTTGACTCCTTCGAGCGCCTTCTCTATATCCCTGAGCCCTTCCAAGCCGAGAAGAAGAGTGAAATAGCTCAACGCAGAATTACTCGCCTACTCCCTGCTGTTGCACAATCAAAGGGACCCCGTAAGTTGATGATAGCAATTGGGGAGATAAAGGCTCTTGAACCGAGTAGATATGGATATAAAATCATTTTCAAGCACTTGCCTGATTATCCCTTTATGCTCAACGAAGATATTTATAACCGGCTAAAAAAACGTTTTTCATCTGAGTTAGAGGTTTGGCAAGGTCTTCAACAGTCGCATCTTATCTCTATTTCTACTTTTAGTTTAGGCACGACGCATGTTGCTTCTATTGAAGAAATAGCATTAATGAATGTTACTGAAAATTGGATTCCATTTGAAGGTATGCTTGACAAGGTATTAATTGATGCAATGACAGAAGATCATCAACGTTTCACGAAGGGTCTTCGGTATAATATGCCTGCGTCTAAGCCTTTGGCTTGCTTGTCCGCTCTTGATACTACCCCTCCTACTGCTATGTATATTGTACAGCCCGGCAGTGGTGAGGAGCATGAGGCAGAACTTAATGAGTTGATTGACAGTAGCACACAATCGAGTTGGCTTTGGGTAGTAGAAAACGGGGAAATGCCATTACTCCCTCGCGCTCATTAATTTTCGCTCGTAGGCTCTAGGTATTTATAGAAAGAAGCATTCCAATGGTGAACCAAGCTTTTGTAAATGAAGGCGAGATAATGGATCCAATGCAGGGTGACCTTTTTATTTGTGATGTTGCAAATTGGACAGTAAAAGACGACCTTGTCTCAATGGATGTGCCAATATTTTCCTTATCAAAAGGAAAAGATTCTGATATCAGGCAATACAAGAGGGGGGATAGAGTTTTAAGGGTGATCCCTTCTGGCGTAGGTGCTGCAACTGTTTTTGATAAGGATTTATTGATTTATGCCATGTCTCAAGTGATTGCTGCAAGAAATCAAGGGAGACCTGTTACAAAAGAAGTAGAAATTAATAGTTATGATTTTTTAATTGGGACTGACAGAGGCGATGGTAGAAATTCCTTCGAGTCCATCGTTGGGATGTTACGCCGTTTAAAAGGTACAACTATTGAAACAAATGTACCAACAGGCAATGTTATTCAAACAACTGGCTTCTCGATGATTGAAAAATACACCATTTTGTCCGAAAAGAAACGAGTAGGAAAAAATGGAGAGGAAGTGTCAAGAATATTAAGCTTCACAATGACATTCTCTGATTGGGCTTGGAATGGCATGATGGATTATGAGATACTCACTCTTCATCGTGGTTATTTCAAGCTTGCAAAACCAATAGAGCGTAGGCTATATGAGATTGCTAGGAAATTCTGCAGCGATAAAGCTTATTGGAAAATAAATATCGATCTTTTGGCCGAAAAGGTTGGAACCTCACGGCAACGATTTAAATTCAGAGATGATCTTCGTGATGTTATTCGTAATGATTGTCTCCCCGATTATCGCATTGCTCTTGATGTAAATAAATCGCCTGATGATGTGGTCTTCTATACGAAAGACTCTGCAAAACTTGCAAAGGCTTTATTGGGCTCAAATTCTGATGCCTTGATTTGGTTTGAATCGTTGCTAAAAAAAGGAAATGTTTGACTATTAGATTTTATATAAAGCTCTATTCGGTTAAATTTAGAGCGCTTCCACTATGTGGGAGCGCTCTTTTTTACGCCGCGGAAAAGATACTGCTCATAGGCCTGCTTGCAATGCTAGTTGCTTCTGGCTAAGCACAGGCCCGGGCGCCGGCGATGCCCTCGGATTCAGGTGGCCACCACCTCGCGCGCTGGCCAGCCAGCAACGCCGGCGGCCGCCGGCGCCGGTGCGGATCCCGTGTGTGAAGCACTTGGCCGCCCACAGCTGGTTTGCGGCACCGGCGGCGCGCAGGAGGCACCAGGTGGGCCTCGCACAGGCCTGGGCGCCGGCGATGCCCTCGAGCTCCAGGTCGCCACCACCGCGCGCTGGCCAGGCAGCAACGCCGGCGGCCGCCGGCGCCGGTGCGGATCCCGTGTGTGAAGCACTTGGCCGCCCACAGCTGGTTTGCGGTGCCGGCGGCGCGCAGGAGGCACCAGGTGGGCCTCGTACAGGCCTGGGCGCCGTCGATGCCCTCGAGCTCCAGGTGGCCACCACCTCGCGCGCTGGCCAGCCAGCAATGCCGGCGGCCGCCGGCGACGGTGCGGATCCCGTGTGTGAAGCACTTGGCCGCCCACAGCTGGTTTGCGGCGCCGGCGGCGCGCAGGAGGCACCAGGTGGGCCTCGCACAGGCCCGGGCGCCGGCGATGCCCTCGAGCTCCAGGTGGCCACCACCGCGCGCTGGCCAGCCAGCAATGCCGGCGGCCGCCGGCGACGGTACGGATCTCGTGTGTGCAGCACCTGGCCGGCGTCTTCAGGCGTTCACCAACTGCAAGAAGATATCTTTTGGTTGTGGCACTTTTGCACCCTGGTTGGCCCTCTTCTCTAGGCCCTCAAATTCGAATTACTGGCCTTCCATGACCGGAGATCGTGGATGCGCTAAACCGGACAACGCGGATGAAAAAACCGGATATCGTGGATGTCGCTCTCAAACAAAAACACTCTATAAGCCAATCTCCTAGGGCGTCATGAGGACAATTCCATATTTTCGAGTCAGAACTCCACTAATTGCATTCGTTATGCCCCACCGGATATCAGGGATGCGTTGCACCGGAGATCGTGGATGGTTTCTGTAGTTATCCACAAAAAGTAAGGGGCAGCCGGACAACGCGGATGAAAATACCGGACAACGCGGATGATTTTGACCGGACAACACGGATGCCACCTACCGGACAACGCGGATGCCTATTCCCCCTGCAAGCCAGTAACCAAGGGGGTTTGCGGAAGTTTTACTACGCGCGCGCGGTTTTTTACAAGTCTATTACTCTTTTACGAAATCAGCGGGCGCAAACGCCCGCGCCGCCTCATGACTCGCGGCAAAGCCGCTCGGGCCGGCTCAAACCCGGCCGCTAAAGCGGCCGCCACCCGGCCAAGAATGTGCGCCTACGGCGCAACCACCCGCCACCGGTGTGGCCGTACCGGCCACGGCGGGTAAGCTACTCCCCACTACCAACTTAAAATGAGAATAAGAATTAAAGGAGCGTCGTCAACGACGCAACCGCCCGCGTAGATGTGGCCTACGGCCACGCGGGCCTACATAATTACAATCCATAAGCAGATCTAAGGTTCTGGCCTAAAAGGCCAGAACCTTGACCCGGACAAAGGCACGGGCAGACCGACTCTTCGAGCCAGCCTGCCCGGCCAGCCGGGCGCCTGTGGGCGTCTGCAAAATATACCTAGATTGACTTACGTAAATGTCTACAGGAAGGGAGGGGAGGGG
>NZ_JAAOMA010000043.1:0-46417 GCF_011602385.1 Chromobacterium fluminis
CAGCTTCGCTTGGTTGGAAAAGAGCAGAAGGCTGTGGAAGAACTGCGAGCGGAAACTCAATACCAGCCTACAGTTTATCCATCTGGCCTTCTTGGGGCTCTTACTCAAAAGACTTTGAACAGGCTCTGAGAGCCTGTTCATAGTCTGCTGCGCGTCGGCGGGATGGATAGGTAAAGGGCGTTGAAACTGGCTTCGAAATGCTCATGTACCACTTGTACATTCCGCTTTTTCGCCCGTTTTCGCCTTGTCTCGCCTTAGCTCGCGAGATCGGAAACACGTTCTTAGACTAGGTCCAAAAATAAAAACCCCGGCTTGCTGACGCGAGCCGGGGGTTTTTCGCGATCTGGCCGCGCTTATTTCAGCGCGTAGATAGCCGGCAGATTGCGCCAGGCGCCGCGCACGTCCATGCCGTAGCCGAACACGTAGCGGTCCGGCACGTCCAGGCCGACGAAGTCCGCCAGCATCGGCTTTTCCTTGCTGATCAGCTTGTTGGCGAACACGCCGCTGTAGAAGGCCTTGGCGCCCATGGCCATCACTTTGTCGCGGATCGCCGCCATGGTGTGACCTTCGTCCAGGATGTCGTCCAGCACCAGCACCACGCGGTCGCGCACGTCTTCCTTGGGCGCTTGTTTCCACACCAGCTCGCCGCCCTGAGTCTTGTCGCCGTAGCGGGACACGTGAACGTAGTCGAAGTCCAGCGGGAAGGCCAGGCGCGGCAGCAGTTGGCCGGTAAACACCACGGCGCCGCCCATCACGGACAAGACCAGCGGATAGGTTTCGCCCAGTTCCTCGGTGATTTCCACCGCCATGCGGTCAACGGCCGCGCTGACTTCCTCGGCGGTAAACAGCACGTCGGAGCTGTTGATCAGGCCACGGGCCTCGGCAATATTGGGCATGATGACTCCTTGATTCACACACGCAAACGCCGCTCTTGCCCATATCATCAAAAAACAGGAGCGGCGTGATTGAAAAAACGATTAGTTCTTGGCCAGCGAGCGCAGATAGGCGGCGAACTCGGCGCCCACCTCATGATGCTGCAAGCCGTAATTGACCGTGGCTTTAAGATAGCCCAGCTTGGAGCCGCAGTCGTAACGCACGCCCTTGAACGGCAGCGCCAACACCGGCTCGTCCTTCATCAGCGCCGCAATGCCGTCGGTCAGCTGGATTTCGCCGCCGGCGCCCGCCGTGGTGTTGACCAGCTTGTCGAAGATGCGCGGGGTCAGGATGTAACGGCCCACCACCGCCAGATTGGACGGCGCCACTTCCGGGCGCGGCTTCTCCACGATGTGCTCTACTTGCTGATGGCCGCGCGCGTCCGGCGCCACCTTGACGATGCCGTAGGAGCTGGTTTCCTCCGGCGCCACGGTTTCCACCCCCAGCACCGAAGCATGGGTTTCATCGAACAGCTTGACCATCTGTTCCATCGCGCCCGGCGCGCCTTCGATCAGGTCGTCGGCCAGGATCACCGCGAACGGCTCGTTGCCCACAACCGGCCGCGCGCACAACACCGCGTGGCCCAGACCAAGCGCCTCGGTCTGACGGATGAAGATGCAGGACACCGACGGCGGAATAATGCCCTGAACGGTTTCCAACAGCTTCTGCTTGTTCTTGTTTTCCAGCTCGGTTTCCAGCTCGTAAGCCTTGTCGAAATGGTCTTCGATCGAACGCTTGTTGCGGCCGGTGATGAAAATCAGCTCGGTCATGCCCGCGGCGATCGCCTCTTCCACCGCGTACTGGATCAGCGGCTTGTCCACCACCGGCAGCATTTCCTTGGGGCTGGCCTTGGTGGCCGGCAGGAAGCGGGTGCCCAGGCCGGCGACGGGAAAGACCGCTTTCGTGATTTTTTTCATGCCCATTCTCGTTAACAAGCGTTGACAGGCGCGCATTCTACCGCGCCTCGGTCCGCGGGTGAAAGTCCCAGCCTCACAAAGCGGCGGGAAAACGCCGCGCCAACTCCTGAGCCGCGTTTTCCAGCACGGGTCCCCAGACGCCGGCCTCGGTCTGGCGCCAGACCCGCATCGAGTCGTACCACGGCGCGCGCTCGCCGGCAGCCAGGAAGAAGGGCGCGCTTTCCGCGCGCATCAACACCCAAACCGGTTTGCCCATCGCCCCGGCCAGGTGGGCGACGGCGGTGTCTACCGTGATCACCAGATCCAGCGCCGCCACCCAGGCGGCGGTGTCCGCGAAGTCGTTCAAGGCCGGCGTGCTCAACAAACCTTGCAAAGCCGAAGGCGTCGTTCCCGGCTGCAAGGACACGAAATCAATGCCGGGCAGCCGGCACAAAGCGGCGAAGTCCTCCGGCGGCACGGATTTATGGCGGCGCCAGTGATCGGCCTTGCCCACGCCCCATTGCCCGCTCTCCCACACCACGCCGACGCGCGGCCGGCCGCCGCCGCGCGCCGGGACCGCGGCCGCCGGCACCGCGCTCAGATAAGGCTGGCCGGACAGATTGTCCAGCGTCACGCCCAACGCGCCGGGCAAGGACATCAAAGGCAGTTGCCAATCGAAAGCCGGCGCGGCCTCTGGGGACCTCGAAAAACCTGCTGTGCGGTCCGATAGCGGCGTTGCTCCGTGCTCGCTCCCTCGCTGTACTCCTTGTACTATCTCGGTCGCTGTGCCCCGATGTCTAATGGGGGCGCCTTGCTCTCGAACCGCTCGCGACGGTTTTTCGAGGCCCCCCTCCGGCTCCAACAATTCCACGCCGTCGAATTGAGCGAACAGGCGATGGAAGGTTTTGGGGCAAGCCAATAGCAGGCGCGCCCGCGGATGCTCGGCCCGCAGCCGCGGCAGGAAACGCGCCATCTGCAGGCTGTCGCCCAAACCCTGTTCCGCCCACAGCAGCAAGGTGGACGCGCCCAGCGCCTGGCCTTGCCAGCGCCGTTCGCGGTGACGCGGCTGCAGGATGGCCTCCCAGCGCGCCTCGTAATACGGCCAGGCCTCGGCGTAGCGGCCGGCCAGCAATAGCGCGATGGACAGGCTGAAACGCAGATTGGCGTCGTCCGGGTCCAGTTCCAGACCGCCTTGCAACACGGCGATGGCGTCGTCCAGCAATAAGGCGCAGGTGCAGGCGTAGCCCAGGTTGTTGCATCGCGCCGGACTCGCGCCGGCCAACTCGATGGCGCGCAGATGGCAAGCGATGGCGTCCTGGTATTGCAGCCTATGTTGCAAGACCACGCCCAGATTGCTCCAGGCGTCGACATGCTCGGGCTCCGCCGCCAGCGCCTCGCGCAGCAGCGCTTCCGCCAGTTCCAGTTCGCCCAGCTCCTTGAGCAGCACCGCCAGATTGCACTTGATGTTGACGGACTGCGGATTGAGCGCGGCGGCGGCCAGGTAGTCGTCCAGCGCGCGCGCGTTGTCGCCCTGGCGCAGGCGGGCGTTGGCGCGGTTGGCCAGCGCCTGCCAATCCTTGGCGTTCCGCCTCAGACATTGATCAAACGCCTGCTCCGCCTCGCTCCAGCGGCCTTCCGCCGCCAATCGGTTGCCTTGTTCGAAGGTTTGATCCGCCATATCCGCTCCTTGGCTTAGTCTCCGGCCAGCAAGGCTTGCAAGCCGGCCTCGTCCAGAATCGCCACGCCCAGCTCTTCCGCCTTGGCCAGCTTGCTGCCGGCCTCCGCCCCCGCCACCACGTAATGGGTTTTCTTGGACACGCTGCCGGACACCTTGCCGCCGGCGGCTTCTATCAGTTCCTTGGCCTGGTCGCGGCTCAGCGTCGGCAAGGTGCCGGTCAACACCAGAGTCTTGCCTTCCAGCACGCCGGCCGCCGTCGCTTGCGCCGGCAGCGCCGCCAGAATCTCGTCGACCAGAGCGGCGAGCGCGCGCAGGCTGTCGCGCTTGCCCGGCAGGTCCAGCCAGTCGGCCAGCGCGTTGATCACCTCGGCCGGCAACTCCAGGTCCAGCAAGGCGCGCCGTTCGCACCCGGCCAGCGCGGCCAGGCCGTCAATCTGCGCCGCCAGCTGCTGGCTGCGCACCTCGGTCAGGCGCGGGATGTCCAGCCGCGCCAACAGGGCCGCCGCTTGCAGGCGCTCGGCCAGGCGCGGCGACGGCGCGTGCTCGTCGGCCGGCGCCACATGGCTCAACAGGGCGTCCAGCGCGGCTTCGTTATTGGCTTCGGCGAAGAAGTCCGCCAGCGATTCCGCCACCACGCCGCCAATGTCCGGCAGCGCGGCGAACAAGGCCGTCGGCGAACGGCGGATCAAGGCCATCGTCCCCAGCCAATCGGCCAGGGTTTTGGCGGTGGATTCGCCCACATGGCGAATACCCAGCGCGAACAATAGCCGCGCCAGCGGCGGCCGCCGGCTGGCGGCGATCGCCTCGATCAGGTTCTCCGCCCACTTGCTCGCCACCTTGCCCGCCTTGACGGTTTCAGGAGTCGCGCCCTCGTCCTCGTCGGCGCGGCGCTTCATCTCCAGCAAGTCTTCCAGCGTCAGCCGGTACAGATCGGCCACGCCGCGCACATAGTCGTACTCCACCAGCTTGTCGATATAGCGTTCGCCCAGGCCGTCGATGTCCATCATGCGGCGGCCGGCGAAGTGCTGAATCGCCTGGCTGCGCTGCGCGCGGCAGGACAGGCCGCCGGAGCAGCGCGCCACCGCCTCGCCCTCTTCGCGCACCACATGGCTGCCGCATACCGGACAGGCGCTTGGCAACCGGTAGGCCGGATATTGCGGTTCATCGAACAAGCCGCCATCCGCGGCCGGCTGCATCGGCCGGCGCTCCATCACCACGGACACCACTTCCGGAATCACGTCGCCGGCGCGGCGCACGATCACGGTGTCGCCGACGCGCACATCCTTGCGCCGCGCCTCGTCCTCATTGTGCAGAGTGGCGTTGGTGACGGTGACACCGCCGACGAACACCGGCTTCAAGCGCGCCACCGGGGTGATGGCGCCGGTGCGCCCCACTTGCTCCTCAATCGCCTCAACCTGGGTCAGCGCTTCCTCGGCCGGGAATTTGTGAGCAATGGCCCAGCGCGGCGCGCGCGACACAAAGCCCAGTTCGTCCTGCAAGGCGCGCTGGTTGACCTTGTACACCACGCCGTCGATATCGAAAGGCAGGCCGGGGCGGCGTTGCTGCACCTGCTCGTAATAGGCGATCAAGCCGTCCACGCCGCGCACCACCGGACGCAAATCCTCGGCCACCACCGGGAAGCCCAGTTCGCGCAACCAGGCCATTTCCGCGCTGTGGCTGGCCGGCCAGTCCGCGCCTGCCACCTGGGCGATGGCGTAGGCGAAGAAGGACAGCCGGCGCTGGGCGGTAATGCGCGAATCCAGCTGACGCAGGCTGCCGGCGGCGGCGTTGCGCGGATTGGCGAAAGTCTTGTCGCCGCGCGCCGCCTGCTCGACGTTGAGCTTGTCGAAGTCCTGTTTCAGCATCAGCACTTCGCCGCGCACTTCCAGCAAGCTGGGCACGGCGGCCCCCGCCGGCAAGCGCAGCGGAATCGCGCGCACGGTGCGGATGTTCTCGGTGACGTTCTCTCCGGCCACGCCGTCGCCGCGAGTCGCCGCCTGGACCAGCACTCCGTCGCGGTACAGCAGGGAGATCGCCAGGCCGTCGAACTTGGGCTCAGTGGCATACTCCACCTCCTCGGCGTCCAGGCCCTTGCGCACTCGCTCGTCGAACTGCAGCAGCTCTTCATGGCGCAGTTCGCGCTCGCTCAGCTGCATATCGGAAAACGCATTGGACAGCGACAGCATGGGCACGCTGTGGGTCACTTGCTGAAACTCGTCCAGCGGCGCGCCGCCGACGCGGCGGGTAGGCGAATCCGCGCTCGCCAGCTCCGGGTGCTCCTGTTCCAGCTGCTGCAGCTCCCGGAACAGGCGGTCGTATTCGGCGTCCGGCACCGTGGGCGCGTCCAGCACATAGTATTCGTGGCCGTAGCGATTCAGCAGTTGATGCAGTTCGGCTACGCGCTGTTGCGGAATGAGGGTGGTCATGTTCAATCGGGCTCAAACAAGAAAAGCCGGCATGGCGCCGGCCTTGGAAACGGTAGATGGTCAAACGGGCCGATCACCCCAGTGTAGCGGCTGAACGGCAAGGCAACACCGGGGCTTAGAACCCGTTCACGATCTGCTGCGCCGCGGCGATACAGCGTTAAAAACCAGCTCAAAATGCTCATGTACCACGTGTACATTCCGCTTTTTCGCTCGTTTTTGCCTTGTCTCGCTCTTGCTCGCAAGATCGTGAACAGGCTCTGTAGGGCCGGCCTCAGGCGAACAGTCGCAAGGCGGCCACGCTTCCCGGAGCGATGCCGCGGTCGTCCATGCTGCCGTAGATGTGCAGCAATTGCTCGCGAATGCGGGTCAGGCCGGCGTCGGACAGCGGGCGGCGGTTGTCGTCCACCAGTTGGGCGTCGAACTCCTGCGCCAACTGGCGCGCGAAATACACGGCTCGGTCGAACACCTCGACGCCGCCGGCCACGCGCGGCACGTCGAACAACAGGGTCAGCGCCGGGAAGGATTTGTCCAGCAGCGTGTGGAAGGTGAACGGCATCTGGTCGGCCGCCATCAGCGAATACAGGGTATTGCCGGAGTCCGCCAGGTAATGGAAAGCGCCGTCCGGCTCCAGTTGCAGGCCGGCGGCCTCGGCGAAGCTGCGCAGCCGGGTGCCTTCTATCGGCCCCTGCGGCACGATGTTGATGCCGATCAGCACGTCCACATCGGCGCAGAAGCGGTCCAGTTCGCGCGCCGCCACCAGCTTCTGCTGGCGCTGCGGGAAGCTGACCGCGGCGTCGTGCTCCTCGGCGAAGCGCGACACCTGCTGGCAGAAGCCGGCCAGTTCCTGTTCGGTCACCGCGCCGCTGCGGTCCACCATCTGCATGCTGACGTTGATCTGCTTGTAACGGGTGCCGGGCAAGGCTTCGGCCGGCTTCCACAGACCTTTTTCCGTGCGGCCTATCAATTGGGTGCGCTTGCCCACGTTGAAGCGCGGAATCGCCGCCAGCTCGTGCGGCGCGTGGAACACCACCTCGGCGATGAAATCCAGCGATGGGTCCAGCATCGCCACCACCAGCGCCTGGTGATCGGCGGAGTCCATACGCGGGGCCTCGTCCTCGTCCTCTTCCTCCATCACCGGCACCGCGTCGAAAACCGCCTCGCGCGGCCGGTCGGACTCAGCTCGCGCCGGCTCCGCGGGGATTTGCGGCTCAAAGTAAGCGGCGGCGTAGTCGTCCGGCTCCGGCGAGGCGTCCACCAGCACCGGCTCCATCCGGTCCTGCTTCACGCCGTCGCGCACATTGTTCTTGGGTACGTCCAGCAGCACGTCGTCGTGGCCGCGCGTGAAGGCCTGGCGAGTCTTCTTGCGAAAACGCCATTCCTGAAAAGCATTGAATCCGTACACCAGAGCGATCACCGCGCCGCCCAGTATCAATACACCAATCTGTAATTCGCTCATCAGCCAGTCCGCATTAAGGCGAATAATCGAAGCCGTCGGCAGCCTCCTCGCCGCGCGCCGACGCATCTTTCAATGCGCGATGCGGCGTCTTTCGGCAATAGCCAGGCCGACAGCCTCCCTTTAAGTATTCGGCAACAAAACCGTTCGAATCTGGCGTTTCGGCCAGTCGAGAACGGCGATAGACCACGGTTATTATAACGAAAGCCTCAGCTTGCGCATCATTTGGCGGCAATTTAGCCGTAAATGCCTTGCCGCCAGCGTAAACCAAGCCGGGGCGATAGCTGATGCGGGCAATTTGGTGCTTCAAACCGGGTTCGCAACCTGAATTGGATGCCGAATCGCCCCTGCTGGTTCCATCGGACCGCGTAGAACGGCTCCAGCCGGCCGTTCAACGTCGCGAATCAGGCCCGCCGCAAGCGGGCCAAATGGAAGCGGAACGTCATTTTCAGTGCCGGAAGGTCCGGCAGATGACATTTCTGACAGGGGCGCTCTGAAATATCTCGTGCCAGAATATTTCGTGTTCATGCAAATGAATGATTCCAAATCGTCTTAAACACTGCTTAGGAAAGCAAGGGATAGATCGATGAAAAACACTTCTCAAGCCAGTTTCCTTCCGGTGGTCCACGAGCTGGCGCGCACCTACCAGGCATTCGAACAGTTTGCCAGCCAGCACATTCGTCAGCTGGGCCTGACTCCGCCGCAATTCGACGTGGTCGCCACCTTGGGCCATAGCAAGGGCATGAATTGCAAGGAGCTGTCCGACCGTACGTTGATCACCAAAGGGACGCTAACCGGCGTCATCGACCGGCTGGAAGACAAGGGTCTGGTTACCCGCACCATGCAGCCCAACGATCGCCGCAGCGTGTTCGTTTCCTTGACCCAACACGGCGAACGTCTGTTCGATCAGGCCTTCCCCGCTCATATCGACTATATGCAGATCGCCTTCAAACGCTTTGGCGAACACGACCTGTCCGGCTTCTGCCAGGAACTGGGCCGCCTGCGCGAAGGCTTCAGCCTGGCCCTGGAGGAGCAGGAAGAAATCACGGCTTAGGATCCCCTAGCCGTCACCGCCCTTTACCCGGCGGCGAGACGCGGCCCCGCGATGCGGCCCGCGCCCTCGCCGCCATTGCATTTTAAACTCCGGCCGCACCCACGGCTCAAGGGCTCTGAAAACGCACCGGCACCATCAACACCGAATCCACCGCCTGGCCGTTGCGTTTGGCCGGCGCGAAGCGCCAACGCTCCACCGCGGCCTTGGCCGCTCGGTCCAGCCGCGGATAACCGCTGCTGACGGCCACCGTCACCTCGCCGGCGCGGCCGGCGGCGCTGACGCCCACCCGCAGCAAAACCGTGCCCTGCTCGCCGTTTTCCCGCGAGCGTTCCGGGTATTCCGGCTGCGGATTGTTCAGATATTCCGCGCGGTACAATGCCACTCTGTCCGCGCCGCCCTGCGACGCACTGCCGCCTCCCGACCGCGCGGCGGCCCCGCTCTTCGCCCCCTCGACGCCTGCTGACTCAACGGCGGCTGCCGCCGGCGCGGCTAGGCCGGCCTCCGGCAAAAGCGAAGGCGCCGTAAAACGGACGCTTGGTTTGGCGCTTGGCCTGGCCGCCGCTTTATTGTCAAGCTTGTCGCCGGCCTTATTGCCGGCCTTGGCCGCCTTCTGAGCGATGGCGGGCGATGGTCCGCCGGCGGGCTGCGCCAGTCTCAGCGTCAACGCGGCAACGCTTGGCGGCGGCGGACGGCCTTGCCAAGCAAACAACAACAAAGCGTGCAGCGCCAGCGACGCCAGCAGGGCCCAGCATACAGGGCGCGCGCCCATCTCTCGCCTCAACAGCGCATCCGGCTGTCCGACCGGCTGTAATGCCACCAAGCCACCAGCATGGACACCAGATAAAACACAAAGAACATGCCGAAAGCCGGCAGGAAACTGCCGAAGGCGGCCAGCGCGCTGCCGAAGGATTTGGGAATCACGAAGCCGCCGAACGCCGCCATCACCGAGCTGACGTTCATCGCCGACGCGCCGCGGCGGCCGCCGCGCGCATAAGCTTCCGCAACGTCCAGGCCGGCGGCCTTGGCCCGCTGGCCGGCCTGCAACAGAAAAACCTTGGGCGCCAATTGAAAAGACGAACCGTTGCCCACGCCGGCAGCGAAGAAAATCAACTGAAACATGGCGAGAAACAACCAGAACGAACCGCCGTTGCCGGCGGAGGGCATGCTCAGATAAACGCCGACGGTGGCCAGCGCCATCACCCCGTTGCTGAGCATGGTGGCAATGCCGCCGCCGATGTGGTCGCCCATCCAGCCGCCCAGCGGCCGCGACAAGGCGCAAATCATCGGCCCGATAAAGGCGTAGGGCGTGACGTCGATCAGCGGAAACATATTGCGCGCCAGCAGTGGGAAGGCGGCGGCGAAGCCGAGGAAAGTGCCGTAGCTGCCCATGTACAGCAGGCAGATATACCAGGTGTGCGGATCGCGCATCGCATCCAGTTGGTCATGCGGCGTGATGCGCAGCTTGGGCAGATCATGCGCGTACAACAGGCAGGCCAGCGCGATGACGACGATGAAAGGCAGCCACAGATAACCGGCGTTTTGCAGCCACACCGGGTGCACGGCGCCGCCGACGCCCCAGATCTGCGGCATGCCGCCGAATAAGGGCAGCAGAATGGCAACCGGAATCGCCAGCTGCGCCACCGACACGCCCAAATTCCCCAGGCCCGCGTTCAGCCCCATCGCCAGCCCTTTGGCCGCCTTGGGGAAGAAAAAGCTGGTATTGGACAGATGGGAAGCGCTGGCGCCGCCGCCAATGCCGCACAAGCCGGACACCAGCAACAACATGGGGAACGGCGTCGAAATATCCTGCACCACCGCGGCCACGCCCAAAGCCGGCAGCAAGAGCAGCAAGGTGGAAATGCCCAGCCACAGGCCGCCGCCCACCCAACTCCAGATCCACGAGTACAGCAGCCGCATCAGGGCGCCGACCAGCGGCGGGATAGACACCAGCAGGAACTGCTGCTGATTGCTGAGCGCGAAGCCTACCGCCGGCAGATTGACCACCACCATGCTCCACATCATCCAGATATTGAAGTTCAGGTGCAGCGACAGGATGGACAGCCAGAGATTGCGATTGGCGATGCGCCGCCCGCGGCGCAGCCAGAAGATAGGGTTTTCAGGTTCCCAACGCTTGATGCTTACGGTCATGCCCATTCATCCAGCAATGATATCGCCCGGCGGCCGCTGCCGCCGGGAAGCTGCGCAGTATGCCATTCGCGCGCGCGATCCGGTTTGCGCGCCGTCAAATTGCAACTGACGAAAACAGTTCGCGGAAAGCTAAAACTAGACGAGACAAGGCGAAAACGGCTGAGGAAGCGGAATGATCAACTGGCACATGAGCATTTCGAAGCCGGTTTCAACGCCCTTTCTCCATCCATCCCGCTGACACACAGCAGACTTTAAACAGGCTCTCAGGCGGTTTCCCGCATTTTCAACGCTTCCACGATGTCCACCGCCACGATGCGGCTGACGCCCTGTTCCTGCATGGTCACGCCCACCAGTTGCTCGGCCATTTCCATGGTCAGGCGGTTATGGGAAATATAGAGAAACTGGGTTCGCTCCGACATCTGCTTGACCAGATCGCAGAAGCGGCTGGTATTGGCGTCGTCCAGAGGCGCGTCCACCTCGTCCAGCAGGCAGAACGGCGCCGGGTTCAGCGAGAACAGCGAGAACACCAGACTCATCGCCGTCAGCGCCTTTTCCCCACCGGACAACAGGTGAATCGTGCTGTTCTTCTTGCCCGGCGGCTGGGCGATGATCTGCACGCCGGCGTCCAGCAGGTCCTCGCCGGTCAACACCAGTTCGGCGCGGCCACCGCCAAACAGCGTGGGGAAAAACTCGCGCATCTTGGTATTGACCGCATCGTAAGTGACTTGCAGCATCTCGCGGGTTTCGGCGTCTATCTTGGCGATCGCCTCTTCCAAAGTGGCCATCGCCTGATTCAGGTCTTCGGACTGGTTGGCCAGGTAGTCGCCGCGCTTCCTGGCTTCATCCAGTTCCTCCAGAGCCGCCAGGTTGACCGCGCCCAGCCCTTCCAACGCGCGCGCCAGCCGCGCGATCTCGGCGGCCAGCGCGTTCGGCTTCACCGCCTCGCTCAGGTCGGCCATCAGCGCGGCTTCGTCGGCGCCGGCGCTGGCCAGCTCTTCGGCGAAACGCTCCATCGCCAGCCGCGCTTCCTGGTGCTTGAGCAGCCAGTCCGAACGCGCTTCTCGCAGTGCCGGCAAGGCGGCGTTGGCTTGCTGTTGTTGATGAGTCAATTCGCGCAGTTTCTCGGTCAGGCCGTTGAGCCGGTCGCGCACAGCGCCCAGGCTGTGCTCGCGTTGTTCGCGTTCGGCCAGGGCCAGCTGCAAGGCCTCCTCCGGCACCGCTTCCTCCACCGCCTCGGCTTCCTCGGCCAAAGTCTCCAAGCGCTCGGCCAGTTGCTGATCGCGCTCGTCCAGCTCGCGGCCCCGCCGCGCCAGCTCCGCCACCTTCTGCTCGGCGGTGCTCATTTCCAGCTTGATCTCATGCAGCATGCGCTCGGCGTCGCGGGTCTTGTTGCGCGCCAGCTGCAAACCGGTCTCGGCGTTGAGCCGATCCACGCGCATGTCTTCCAGCTGCACCGTCAGCTCTTCCAGCGTCAACGCCGTCTCTTCGCCCAGCATTTCGGCTTCGGCGATACTTTGGCGCGCCAGTTCGCCCTCTTCGGCGATGCGCCGGCGCTCGGCCTCGATCGCCGACAGCCGCGCCGCGCCCTGACGCGCGGCTTGGTCCAGCTTGACATGCTCCAGGGTCGCCGCGTTCAACTCCGCCTCCAAGCGGGTCAACGCGCCCTTTTGCGCGCGCACCGCCTCGGCCAGCATGCTGCCGCGGCTTTGCAATGATTCGCGACGCCGCTGCAAGGCGTCGATTTCCGGCGACAAGGCCTCCAAGCGCGCCTGGGCCGCTTCCAGCAGCGCCTTGCGCGCCATCAGGCCGTCGCCGCTGGCTTCGGCGTGCAGGCACAAGCTGGCGGCGTAAACGCGGTGGCCCTCCGGTGTCAGCAGGCAGGCGCCGGCCGGCAACTGCCCGCGCATGGCCAAGGCCTCGTCCAGCGAGCCGGCCAGGTAGACGCCGGCCAGCCAGTCCTGCAAGGCCGCCTGGAAGGGCTGGGCGGCGCGCACTTGTTGCAACAGCGTCGGCCACGAGCGCTCCGCTTCCCAATTCCGCGCCGTCGCGCCGTCCGCCAACGCCAGCGCCGCCGGCGGCAATTCCCCGGACAGCGCGGCGGCGCGCGCGGCCAAGCGTTCGCCCAGCGCCGCTTCCAGCGCCGCTTGCCATTTAGGCTCCACCTGCAGGCTCTGCCACAATTGCGGCGCCTCGGCCAGGCCCCAGCGCTGCAGCCAGCCGTCCAATTGCTCGCTGGCCGCCTCGCGCGCCAGCATCCCGGCCAGCGCGGCGGCTTCGGCCTCAGCGCGCGCCTGTTCGCCGCGCAGCGCGGCCAGTTGCTCGTCCAGTTTTTCGCGCTCGGCGGCCAGGTCGGCCTGCTTGGCCTCGTCGGCCACCAGCCGGCCTCGCACCGTCTCCAGCGCGCCGCGCGCGCGTTCCACTTCGGCGGCGGCGGCTTGCTGCCGCTCTTGGTCCGGCAGATTCAAATCGCTCAGTTCGCGGCGCAAAGCGTCTTCGCGGCCGGACAGCTGCTCCAGATTGCGACGCTGATGCTCGCCGTTCTGGCGCGCCAGGTCCCGATCCCGGCTGAGCTTGGCCTGCTGCGCGGTCAGCCCGTTCAACTGCTGCTCTATCGCGCGGTATTCCGCCTCGGCGGTGGGCAATTCGTCGGCGCCGTCTTCCAGCGTCATCTGCGCCTCTTCCAGCCGCATCTGCGCTTCTTCGCGCCGCGGCAGCCAGTCGTCCAGCTCGGCCCTCACTTGGCCGCGGCTTTCGGCCAGCACTTGGCGCTCGGTGCGCACGGCGCCCAGTTCTCGGTCGACGCGGGCGCGGTTTTGCTCGCGGTGGCGCTGCGCCTCTTCCAGCCGCGCCAGTTGGGCGTTGGCCTCGAACAAGCGCTGCTGCGCCTCGTGCACTTCGTCGCTGGCGGCGAAATGGCTTTCGCGCACGGTTTCGGATTCGGCCTCCACATGGGTGACCGCCGCTTCCAGCGCCGCTTCTTCGGTTTCAATGCGCGCCAGTTCCCCGCGCGCCGCCGCCTCGTTGCGCGCGGCCTCTTCGCGTCGCGCCAGAGCCAACAGGTTTTGCTTGTGGGTCAGCGCGCCGCGCAGATCGTGGTATTGGGCCGCCACCTCCGCCTGTTCGGACAAGCGCTCCACCTGCCGTTCCAGCTCTTGCCGCAAGTCGGCGATGCGCTCCAGGTTGGCGCGGGTGTCCGCGATGCGGTGTTCAGTCTCGCGGCGGCGCTCCTTGTACTTGGACACGCCGGCGGCTTCTTCCAGATAGGCGCGCAGTTCTTCCGGGCGCGCCTCGATAATCCGGGAGATCATGCCCTGCTCGATCACCGCGTAGCCGCGCGCGCCCACGCCGGTGCCGAGGAAAAGATCCGTGATGTCGCGGCGACGCACTTGCTGGTTGTTGATGAAGTAGCTGGATTCGCCCTGGCGGGTCAGCACCCGCTTGATCGCCACTTCCGCGTACTGGCCCCAGGCGCCGGTGAGCGCGCCGTCGCCGTTGTCGAACACCAGTTCCACCGAGGCGCGGCTGACCGGCTTGCGCGTGGACGAGCCGTTGAAGATCACGTCCTGCATCGATTCGCCGCGCAGTTGCTTGGCCGAAGACTCGCCCAGCACCCAGCGCACCGCGTCTATCACATTGGACTTGCCGCAGCCATTGGGGCCGATCACCGCCACCAGTTGACCGGGCACGGCAATGCTGGTGGGATCGACGAATGACTTGAAACCGGCAAGCTTGATGTGGGTGAGACGCAAGATGTCCTCGCAATGGCTGGGCGAAAATCGGCATTTTAGCAGTTGACCGCGCCGGGCGCGCGTCGCGCGCGGACCTGTTGCGCGTCGCGCAGCCGCATCTACCCAGGCAGCCCACTTATGCCATAATGGCCGCATGGAACCGCTATCGTTGTCCAATCAATTCTTGATCGCCATGCCCAATATGGCGGACCCGCTGTTCTCTCGCTCGCTGGTCTTCGTCTGCGAGCACGGCGAGCACGGCGCCATGGGCCTGATCATCAACAAGCCTTCCGGCATCGCCATGGCGCAGTTGTTCGATCAGATCGATCTGCCGCTGGACGGCGACTCCCTCCGCGCCGAGCCGGTCTACTTCGGCGGCCCGGTGCAGCCGGACCGGGGCTTCGTGCTGCACATGCCGGTGGGCAATTGGCAGTCCAGCCTGCTGGTCACCGACGACATCGCGCTGACCACGTCCAAGGACGTGCTGATGGCGGTGTCCGAAAACCACAAGCAGCCGGACCGCATGCTGATCACCCTGGGCTACTCCGGCTGGAGCGCCGGTCAGCTGGAGCAGGAGATCGCCGACAACGGCTGGCTGACGGTGCCTGCTCGGCCTGACATCATCTTCGGCCTGCCTTGCGAGGAGCGCTATGACGCTGCGATGGCGCTGCTGGGCTTCGATCCCTCCCTATTGTCCACGGATGTCGGCCATGCCTGAAGGTTGCGCCTTGGCATTCGACTTCGGCGAGCGTCGCATCGGCGTCGCCGTCGGGGACACCCTGCTCGGCATTCCCCACCCGCTCATCACCATAGACACGGAAATCAACGACGCGCGCTTCGCCGCCATCGCCGCTTTAATCGCGGAATGGCAACCGGCGCAACTGGTGGTGGGTCTGCCGATGCACATCGACGGCACCGAACACCAGATGACGCAGCTGGCTCGCCGCTTCGCCAACCGGCTCAAGGGACGCTACGGCCTGCCGGTGTGGCTGGTGGACGAACGGCTGACCTCCGTGGTGGCCGAATCCATGCTGGAAGAAGCCGGCGTGCGCGGCCGCAAGCAGAAGCCGGCGCTGGATCAGGTGGCGGCCCAGGCCATCCTGCAAACCTGGTTCGAGCACCCCGGCCAAGCCGTCTGAATCCATCATGAAATTCTCGCCGCAAGCCCGAGTCAGCGCGCTGATGCTGGCCTTTCTCGCCAGCCTGCTGGGCTTGATCGCGGTCTTGCTG
Source organism: Chromobacterium fluminis (assembly GCF_011602385.1). NCBI lineage: Bacteria > Pseudomonadati > Pseudomonadota > Betaproteobacteria > Neisseriales > Chromobacteriaceae > Chromobacterium > Chromobacterium fluminis. Next base: position 15,547 of record NZ_JAAOMA010000043.1, read on the forward strand.
ACGCCCAGCCATCAATTGCGCGAATGGCGCAGCGCGCCGGGCCACGTGGAGAGCAGCCGCATGCTGGTGGTGTCCAGCCCCGAGCATCCCGACCAACTTTACTGGCAGCCCCATGTGCAATACCTGTACACGGTGCGCGGCCAGGTCTATCACAGCGACCGGCTGTTCGCCGTCGACAACGCGCTGCCCGGCGACCGCAGCAACGCCGACGACCTGACACGGCGCTTTCCCGCCGACAAGGCGATCACCGTCTACTACAACCCGCGCAGCCCCGCCGAGTCCGTGCTGATCAAGGGCGGCGACAGCGATATCGGCAGCGCCAAATTCATCCTGGCGGCGTTGAGCGCGCTGTTCGGCTGGGCGCTGCTGTATAGGCTTAGGGCCAAGCTGCCGCTGCCGCGCCGACGCATTCACCGAAGCGCCCGTTCCCCATGAGCGAAAAAGTCATCGCCCTCTTGGTCATCGCCATCGGCTTGGCCATATCCGTCTATCTGTGGCAGCAGTCCGCCAAAGCCCAGCAGGCTTCCGCTTGGCCCAGCGTCGCCGGCAAAATCGTCTCCAGCGAAGTGGACTGGCGCCATGCGCGCGGCGGCGACAGCTCGGACCGCAGGGAATTCCGCGCCGTCGTGCACTATGAATACCTCGTGGCCGGCAGCGTACGCCACGCCGAGCGCCTGCGCTTTCCCAACCCCGGCTACGCCGGCAGCGATCAACAAGCGCTAGAGATCGTGCAACGCTACCCGGCGGGCCAAGCGGTACAGGTGTTCTACAATCCGCAAAATCCCGAAGAAGCCTGCCTGGAGCCAGGCAAACACTGGTCGGCGTGGCTGGCGCAAGCCGTGGGCGCACTGGTGGCCCTTGTCGGCTTATGGCTGCTGCAACGTTAAAACCAGCCCCCTCCCCTGCTCGCCGCTAAAACTGTCCACCTGGACATGTCATTACAAAGTCATTATTTATTACGCTAACGGTGCCTGTTTTAATTTTTTGCGTAAGCACTGACAAAAAATGACATTGCCGTCACAATGTCGCCCCAATCCCGGATTTCGAGCCATTGTCCCGATGACACGCGCGCTGTCGATATTCTTGCTGTGCCTGCTGTTAATGGGAGGCGCCGCTCACGCCGGCTTCCAGACCTTCAGCGAGCGGGACGCCGGCGTCTATTGCTCCGCCGACGCAGGACTGGACATAGACCGTGTCGCCAGCGCCGGCTGGCAGACGCGTTTCCAGCCGCTGCCGGACGGCAAACTGGCGCGCGGCTACGGCCACGACACCTGCTGGCTACGGCTCGAACTTCATGATTTGCCGCCACGACCTTGGCTGGAATTGATTCCCAGCTATTTGGCGCGCTTAACCTTATTCCAGCCCCTGCCCAACGGCGGCTGGCAAGGGCTGCGCATCGGTTCCTGGCTGCCGATGTCCGCTATGGAGCTGCCGTTGATGGCGGCCAGCTTTCCCCTGCAGGCCCGCGAGCAGACCGTGTTCGTCAAAATCCAGTCGCTGGCTCTGAACGCGCAGCCGCGCCTGTGGAGCGAGCCGGATCTGGTCGCCCACAACAATCAGCGCCTGCTGCAATTGGGTCTGATCTACGGCTATATGCTCACCATGGTGCTGATCGCGCTGGCGGCCTGGCTGATCACCCGCCAAGCGCAGCACGCCAAGCTGTTCGGCTACATCCTGGCGGTGGCCTGCCATCGATTCGCCACCGACGGCATGGCCCGCCTGCTGCTGTTTCCGGAGCAGCCCAAGATCGCGCTGCTATGCAATTACGTCGGCCTGGGCGCCGCCGTCATCCTGGGTTGCGCCTACTTTGCCCATCTGCTGGAGCTGAAGCGAGACTACCCGCGCACCTATCGGCTATATCAGCTGCAGGCCGCCGCCGGCGCAGCCACGGTGCTGTGCGCGCTGTTCTGGCCGTTTGGCCTGGCCTACAGCATTCCGGTCACGCTCTACGCCATCATCGTCATCAATCTGCTTACCCTGCCGGTTTGCTGGCGGCTGTGGCGGCGCAACGGCAGCGGCGACCGCCTGATCGCGCTGCACCTGCCCACCAATCTGGCGCTCAACATCCCCGCTCTGTTATTGCATCTGGGACATATTCCTTATCAATCCTGGATCCAGGAATACGGCCGGCTGGCCGATCTGCCGCCCATCACCCTGCTCTACATCGGCCTGTTCCTGCGCATGCGCACGCTGGAGCGCGAGCGCATCGACGCCCTGCATCAGGCCAGCCAGGCCCAGGCCGACAGCTTGCGTCAGCGCGAGGCGCGCGAGGAACAGGCAGACCTGCTGGCGATGATTACCCATGAAATCCGCACTCCAGTAGCCATCATCGACGCCGCCAGCAGCAGCTTGCGCCTGCTGGAGGAGGACGCGCCGGCGCCGACGGTGCTGGCTCAACGCCAGGCCCGCCACGAACGCATCCAACGCGCCTTGCAGCGCATGCAGGAATTGATGCTGCTGGCCGAGCAGCATGGCCGTGCCGGCATGATCGACTCCGGGCTGCATAAACAATCGCTGGACTTGCTGGAACTGACCCGGCAAACGCTGGAGCACCTGGAAAACAACGCTCAAGGCCGTTTCTGGCTGCAAAGCGGCGGAGCGCGCATGCCGCTCTACGGCGACGCGCAGCTGCTGTCGGTGCTGTTGCAGAACCTGATGGAGAACGCCTTGAAATACGCGCACCCGGACACGCCCATTCAGATCGGAGTCCACCGCCTAGCCGACCGCGTCGTCTGGCAAATCAGCGACCACGGCCCCGGCATCGCGCCGGGCCAGGAAGAAGCGATTTTCCAGCGCTTCACCCGGCTGGCGGAGACCAGCAACCGTCCCGGCTTGGGACTAGGCCTCCATCTGGCGCGGCGCATCGCCGTTCAGCACGGCGGCGAACTGGGCCTGGACCCCAACTGGCCGCACGGCGCCAGTTTCATCTTGCATCTACCGAAAGCCGCTCATGACGCACATAGCCCTGCTTGAAGACAATCCGGACCTGCGCGAAGAGCTGCTGTTCCAACTCAAGCGCTGCGGCTATCAAGCCACCGGCCTGGCCTGCGGCCAGGAATTGGAGCGGCACTTGGCCGAGCATCCCTGCCGCTTGCTGATTCTGGATCTGGGCTTGCCCGATATCGACGGCATGGCGCTTAGCCGGAGGCTGCGCGCCAGCCACCCCGGCCTGGGACAAGTCATGCTCACCGCGCGCGGCGCGCTGGACGACAAGGTTCAAGGCTTGCAGCAAGGCGCCGACGCCTATCTGGTCAAGCCCACGCCGCTGGCGGAATTGCTGGCCACGCTGGCCAGCGTGCTGCGGCGGCTGGACGGCGACGCGGCGGAACGCGCCGCCGGATGGCGCTACCACGCCGCCAACCGCATGCTGACCGCGCCCAACGGCCTGCAGTTGCACCTGACCCACGCGGAGCACCAAGTGCTGAGCGCAATGCTGCGGCGCGCGCCGGAACCGGCGCACCGCCGCGAATTGGCGGAAGCGCTGGGGGTCAATTACCTGCACTACGATGAACGCCGGCTGGAAACCCTGATCAGCCGGCTGCGTCGCAAACTCAGCGGCATCGCGCCGCAGCACAATCCCATTCTGGCGGCCAGGGGCGTGGGCTATGGGTTCAGCGAGCCCTGCCAACCGCTCTAAGCCGGCAAAAAAACGCGGCCCGGAATCGGGCCGCGCATGGGCGGAGCGAGAATGGACGCCGACTCAACGGCGGCCGGATTTCTTGCTGTCCCTCTCCTGTTGCCTGGCTTCGCGCTCCGCTGCACGGATAGCGGCCAACTCCTTGGCCCGCTTTTCCCACGCCAGCCATTCGGCCGGGCGTTCCAGCGTGATGCGGCCGATATTGCCGTCGCGAAAATCGGTCAGCACGATCTCGGCCGCCTTTTGCACATTGATCTTGCCGCCGGACTGCACCGCGCCGCGCTTGCGGCCTATCATTTCCAGCACCTGCCAGTCCTGCTGGCCGGCGATGTCGTCCAGCTTGTAGCGCGCGGTCAATTCCGGCGCATAGTGCTGGAGCAGATACTTGAGCAGCTCCAGCGCCACCTCTTCCTCGTCCATCGCATTGCGGCCCACCGCGCCGCTGGCCGCCAGATTGTAGCCGCCCTCTTCCACCTCGATCTTGGGCCACAGCATGCCCGGGGTGTCGAACAGCTCCACGTCGTCGGCCAGAATGATCCGCTGTTCGTTCTTGGTAACGCCGGGCATATTGCCGGTCTTGGCCACCTTGCGGCTGCTCATGCTGTTGATCAGCGTGGATTTGCCAACGTTGGGAATGCCGCAGATCAATACCCTCAGCGGCTTTTCCAGGCCGCCGCGCGTCGGCGCCAGCTCGCGGCAGGCCGCCACCAGCTTCTGCGCCGGGGCGCGTTCGCCGGCGTCCATGCCCAGCGCCTGGGTGTTCTTCTTGGCGCGATACCATTCCAGCCACTGCAAAGTGGCGGCGGCGTCGGCCAGATCCTGCTTGTTCAGAATCATCAGCCGCGGCTTGCCCTTGGCCATGCGCGCCAGCATGGGATTGGCGCTGGAAGCCGGCAGCCGAGCGTCCAGCATCTCAATGACCACGTCGATGTCTTTCAATCGCTCGGCCACATCCTTGCGGGCCTTGTTCATATGGCCGGGGAACCATTGGATTGCCATGCTTCTAGCGCTTTCTTATCGGATCAAGTAGATAGGTTAGACCATTATGGTCCAGCTCCTGCATCAATTGCAGCAGGCGGCCAATTTCGCCGGGGGGAAATCCTTCGCGGGCGAACCAGTTCAGATAGTTGCCGGGCAGATCGCAGATCAGCGTGCCCTTGTGTTTGCCAAACGGCATGGCCCGGGTCACCAGGCTTTGCAAATCATCGGCTTGCATTGCGGCTCCCTTCAAGCAAGTTGCGCATTGTGCCAAAACCGCGGCGCTCTGACCATGCCCGTCGCCCGGCTCCGGCTTGACATGGCGCAAACGCGGGCGGGGTTTAACTGGGGACTAGCAAGCACGGGGTTTAGCATGTAGGCGGCCTTCAAAAACCAGCGGCGTGCGCCGCCAATTTTCCGGTTCGCGCAGAACCCTTGCGGGCGCCGGGCATCATCCATGTCCGCGCCCGTCTTTTTTTACCGCTTTATTCCGGCATCGGCTTGCCGTCGTTGAAATTCAGGAAACCACGCACGATGCGGTAGACATACCACACCCAGGTGACGCCCAGGATCACGAAGCCCACCAGGATCCAGGCCAGCGCCACGCCCAACACAGTGCCGAGCAAGGCCCACCAGAAAGTGCGGATCTGCCAGTTGAAATGGCTCTCATAGCGCGTGCCGCGCGCATCGTCTCGCTTGACGTAGTTGATGATGACCGCCACCAAGCCGGTCAGGCCGACAAACAGGCTGATTGCCTGCAGAATATAGACCACCAGGGTCAGATTATTCAGTTTGCGTTCGTCTTCTTGCGTGATCACGTCCATCGACATCATGCCTCCCCGGCTCAAAATTCATGCGAAACAATTAACAAGATACCCTAGCCAGCAGCGCTTGCAAGCGCTGCTCGCAATGCCGCGTCAACGCCGCCTCCACCCTGCCGCCGGCCAAAGCCAGCGCCACTTCGGCGCTGCGGCTCCAGGCCTGCAGGCAGGATTCGCCGCCGGCGTCCGCCACCAGGATGGGCAGCGCCGGCGCAAACGGCTGGCCGGTCTGTTCGGACCACGCGCGGCAGCGACGGTTCGCCAAATCCAGCAGGGAAAAGCTCTCCGCCGTCACCAACACGTGGCTGAGACCCAGCAGCAGAATGCGCGCCGCCAGCCAATCCGCCGCATCGGCCAGCCTCGCCGACGTCTCCCCGCTCCGTTCGCGCCAGCGTTGCGCCGCCAGCAGCATGGCCATCGCGCGCAGTTGCGGCAAACGGCTTTCCAGCACGCCGCCGTCGCGTCGCGCGGCAGCCATCCACGCGGCGTCCGGCGCCGGGTGGTTGGCGTAGCGCTCGCCGTCGGTCAACACTCTCACTGGCACAGCGTCGCTGGGACACAACAGGGACCAAGACTGGCGCGCGATTTGCGCGGCATCGCTGACTTCATTCATGGAACGGACCTCCTGGGGTCTGGCCTGGCTTCCGGAGGTCATGTATTTCGGGGAGGAAAAACAAATGCCGCCGGTAGCGCGGCGGCATTTATCGGGAATCTTTACTAGTGCTGGATCAATCTTTCAGTTCACAGCCATCCCTTGGCGCCGCCGGTGTGCGGTACCAATAAAAATAGCTGTTGAAGAAGGAGAAAGATTGAGTCATGTCGTCCATGCTGCCAATAATCGGCCCGGCTTGTCAAGAAAAACCCCGGAGCGCGCCCCGGGGTCTCGCCAAATCATACCGTTTACATATTAGGATAGTTGGGACCGCCGCCGCCTTCCGGCGTGGTCCAGACGATGTTCTGGCTCGGGTCCTTGATGTCGCAGGTCTTGCAGTGCACGCAGTTCTGCGCATTGATCTGCAAGCGCGGCTCGCCCTCTTCGCGGCCGACGATCTCATACACCCCGGCCGGGCAGTAACGCTGTTCCGGCGCATCGTACTTGGCCAGATTGAGCCGCACCGGCACGCTGGCGTCCTTCAGCTTCAAATGCGACGGCTGGTCTTCGCCGTGATTGGTGTTGGAGATGAACACCGAGGACAGACGATCGAAGGTCAACACCCCGTCCGGCTTGGGATAGGCGATGGGCGAGCACTCGTCGGCCGGCTTCAGGCTTTGATGGTCGGCCTGGTGATGACGCAGCGTCCACGGCGCCTTGCCGCGGAACAAAAAGGTATCCAGCGCCGAATAAATCATCGCCGGCCACAGGCCCCAGCGGAACGACGGCCGGATATTGCGCACCCGGTGCAACTCCTCGTACAGCCAGCTCTGCTTGAACTTCTGACTGTAGGCGGTGGCTTCGCGCGCCGGCTGCTCCTGGCCCAACAGTTCAAACACCGCTTCCGCCGCCAGCATCGCCGACTGCATCGCGGTATGGGTGCCCTTGATCTTGGGCACGTTGAGGAAACCGGCGGTGTCGCCCACCAGCAGACCTCCGGGGAAAGTCAGCCGCGGCAGGCTTTGCAGGCCGCCCTCGGTCAAGGCGCGCGCGCCGTAGGACAGGCGGCGGCCGCCCTCGAACACCTTGCGGATCGCCGGATGGGTCTTGAAGCGCTGGAACTCCTCGAACGGCGACAGGTAGGGATTCTGGTAATCCAGGCCGATGACGAAGCCCACCACCACTTGGTTGTTCTCCAAGTGGTACATGAAGGAGCCGCCGTAGGTGGCGGTGTCCACCGGCCAGCCCACGGTATGGGTGATGCTGCCCGGCTGGTGCAGTTCCGGCTGCACTTCCCACAACTCCTTGATGCCGATGCCATAGGTCTGCGGATCGGCACCGTCGTGCAAACGGAAACGCTCAAACAAGGCCTTGGTCAAGGAGCCCCTACAGCCTTCGGCGAAGATGGTCTGCTTGGCCCACAGCTCCATGCCGGGCTGCCAGGCGTCGGTCTTCTCGCCGTCCTTGCCGATGCCCATGTCGCCGGTGGCCACGCCCTTGACCGAGCCGTCCTCGTGATAAAGCACTTCGGCGGCGGCGAAGCCGGGGTAGATTTCCACGCCCAGTTCCTCGGCCTGCTGGCCGAGCCAGCGACAGAAGTTGCCAAGGCTGACGATGTAGTTGCCGTGGTTGTGCATCTGCGGCGGGGTCGGCAGCTGGATGGATTCGGTTTCAGTCAGCAGCAGGAAGCGGTCGGACTTGGCCTCGGTGTTCAGCGGCGCGCCCTTTTCCTTCCAGTCCGGGATCAGCTCATTGAGCACCCGCGGTTCGATCACCGCGCCGGACAGGATGTGGGCGCCGATTTCCGAGCCCTTCTCCAATAGACAGACGCTGATCTCCCGGCCCTGCTCCGCCGCCAGCTGCTTCAGGCGAATCGCCGCGGTCAGCCCGGAGGGGCCGCCGCCGACGATCACCACATCGTATTCCATGTAATCGCGTTCCACTGCATCTCCTTAATCGCGCGCCGGGTTCAAAAGCCCCGCTACCGCATGCATGTTGCATGGCGCGCGATCAAAAATCAAACAACCGTTTAAAAACTGTCAGACGTCCGACCGCCGGCCGCCCGTCTGACTTCAATCTGTAAGGGTTCGCCCTGTTGCAAATGCACATCGCGCTGCGGAAAAGGCAGTTCGATGCCGGCCTTGGCCAACGCCCCGTCTATCATGTGACGCAGATCGCTGGCCACCAGCACGGAATCGGCGTCGCCGATGTCCAGCCAGTACTCCAGTTCGAACTCCAGCGCATCGGCGCCGAAGTTGCTGAACAACACCCGCGGCGGCGGCTCCTTGAGCACCAGGCCGTGACGCTCCGCCTCCGCCAGCAATAGATTGCACACCTCGCGCGGCGGGCTGCCGTAAGCCACGCCGATGGCGATTTTCCGACGAATCCGCCGGTTGCTGTACGTCCAGTTGGTCACCGCGCTCTCCACGAAGGTGGAGTTGGGGATCAGCGTTTCGATGCCGTCGCCGGCGCGCACCACCGAAGAACGCAGCCCTATGCTGCTGACGGTGCCGCTGATGCCGCCGACCTGGACGAAGTCGCCCACTTTCAGCGGCCGCTCCACCAAGAGCATCACGCCGCTGATCAGGTTCTTCAGCAGGTTCTGAGTGCCGAAGCCGATGCCGATCGCCAGCGCGCCGCCCAGAAAGGCGAACACCGTCAGCGGAATCTTGACCAGGTTGAGCGCGAACACCACCAGCAGGGCGATCACGCAGACATAACTCCAGCGCCACCAGATATTGGCGGCGGCCTCGCTGAAACCCAGCCTATGCGTGGCCAAACGCCGCAAAGCGCGCAGCAGCGCGGTGCTGGCGGCGTAGCCTATCAGTAGCACCAGGATGGCGCCCAGACTCTTGCCTATGGTTACGCTGCGGGTGGCCTGCACTTTCTGGCCGTTGATCTCCACGCTGTCGTCGGCGCTGAACAGTTCATAATTCCACAGCGCCCGCGCCGCCTGCAACACGCGCTCGCTCAGCCGGCGTGACACCTCCTGCGGCGTGCCCTCCGCCGGCGCGCCGACGTCGAACTCCTGCTGCAACAGCAGAATGCCGGTCAAAGCCGCCTGCACCGGCTGCTGAGCGGCGTTGACGATATCCAGCCGCTGACGCAGCAGCTGCAGCATCGCCAGCGCGTGGCCGCCGCCGCGGTCCAGGCCGATCTCATGCTGCACGTCCGCCATCTTGGCCATCGTCAGCTCAGCCTCTTTTTGCAGGTAGTCGCGCACCGCGCCCAATTCCTCGCCGGCCTGGCGGCTGGCGCTGGCCACTTCGGCCAAGTTGGCCGCCTTGCCTGTATACAGCTGGTAGCGGTATTCCCAAATGCCGCCTTCCTGTGAATTGGCCTCTTGCCGGATGCGCGTCAGTTGCACCGCGAGGTCGCTATTGTCCAGAGCCTGGCGTTGCTCGACTGTGCGCTGGGTCAAATCCTGTAACAGCGCGGCCTGCGTCGGCGCGTCCTTTTTCTGCTTCAACGCGGCCAGTTGCTTCTCCAGCTCCTCCAACTCGGCCTTAGCCCGGCGGCGGCGCTGCTCATGCGCGCCCATTTCCCGCTCCAGCCGCAAGCGTTCCTCTCCCAGCCGCCGTTGCACCCCGTCCAGCTCGGCCGGCTGAAAGCGGACCTGTTTGCCGATGCCGTCCAGTTGCTTGCGCCAGAGCTCCAGCTGCGCCTGCAAGGTTTGCTGGCGGATGCGCAACACCTGTCCCAAGGCGTCGAACTGCAACAGCTCCGATGCACTGATGTCGCGGCGCCAGCGCGCGCCGTCCATCTTCCAGCGCAGCGCCTCGGCCTCTCTGGCCGCCGCGCCCTCCAACTGTTCCCGCGCCTGGCGCAAGCTCACTTCATTCAGCTTGAGGCTGTTGCGCATCGCCTCCTGCATCTGCGACAACATCAGTTGCTGAGCCTGCTGGGTCTCTTTCTCCCAGCCGCCGGTCTGCAATCGGCTGCGCAAACCTTCCACCAAGGACACCGGATAGGGGCCGGCTTGCGCAAAGCCGCTCCAGTTCCGCAAAGCCTCCTCGGCCTCGGCTTGCTGCCTCAGCCTCTGATCGCGTTCGCCCGCGAGATCCAGCTGCCAGGCGTAGGACGCCACCAAACGTTCCAGCAAGGCGCGCCGAAACAGCAGCTCGCCCGGCGTCACGCCGGCCGGCAGCTTGTCCAGCTTGATGGTTTCCAATTGATCCAGCGCCTGCTGCCCTTCGGCCAACTTGTCCGCCAGGCTGACCGCGGGCGCCGAAGCCATCTGCTTGGCCGCGGGCTTGGGCGTTGCCGGCAAGGCCGCGTAAGCCGCGGCGCTCGACAAGAACCCGGCAAGCAAGCAACAGGTGGAAAAGAAGCGGCTCTTCACGCTAGGCATTTCATTGAACATGGTGGTGGACCTTGCCCCGGCGCAGACCGCCGACGGCAACTCGACGGCGCATTTTCGCACGAATCCGCAGGCGACACCCAGACGCAGAAAATGCCGAAAGCATGGCAATGCGTCAGATCACGCCCGCGTCGCGCAAACGGGCGATAGCCTCGGCGTCGTAACCGGCCTGCTCCAGCAAGGCGTCTGTGTGCTGCCCCAGCCGGGGCGGCGCGTCGCGATATTGCAGTGGCGTGTCCGACAGTTTGATCGGGCAGGCCACCAGAGGCACCGCCTCGCCGTCCAAGCCCGGCAGTTCGATCTGCATCCGCCGGTGCCGGATTTGCGGGTCGGCGAAGGCCTCATCCACGGTGTTGATCGGCCCGCAGGGGACGCCAGCTTGGTCCAGTTGCGCCAGCCAGGCGTCGCGCGGCTGAGCCAGGAAACCGGCGGCCAACAAGGGCACCAACACGTCCCGGTGCGCGACGCGCTGCGGATTGCTGGCGAAGCGGGGATCGTCGGCCAGTTCCGGGCGGCCAATCAGTTCGCACACCGAGCGGAACTGGCGGTCGTTGCCGCAGGCCAGGATGAAGTGGCCGTCGCCGGCGCACTTGAACACCTGATAGGGCACGATATTGGGATGGGCGTTGCCCAGGCGCGGCGGCACTGCGCCGCCCACCAACCAGTTCATATTGACGTTGGCCAACATCGCCAGCGCGCAGTCAAACAAGGCCATGTCGATATGCTGGCCGCGGCCGCTGCCTTGACGCGCCCACAAGGCGGCCTGGATCGCGTTGGCGGCGTAGAGCCCGGTGAACAGATCGGTGACCGCCACCCCTACCTTATGCGGTTCGCCGTCGGCCGGGCCGGTGATGCTCATCAGGCCGGACATGCCCTGCACGATGTAGTCGTAGCCGGCCATCTGCGCGTACGGCCCGTCCTGGCCGAAGCCGGTGACCGAGCAATACACCAGCCGCGGGTTGAGTTCGGCCAGGCTGGCGTAGTCCAGCCCGTATTTGGCCAGCCCGCCCACCTTGTAGTTTTCAATCAGCACGTCGGCGTCGGCGGCCAGCCGGCGGACGATCTCCTGCCCCTCCGGCTTGGCGATGTCCACCGTCAGCGATTTCTTGCCGCGGTTGGCGCACAGAAAATAGGCGGCGGTACCGTCCGGCAGGCTGGGCGGCGCCCATTGCCGGGTATCGTCGCCGCAACCCGGGCGCTCCACCTTGATCACTTCCGCGCCCAGGTCGGCCAGCAACTGGCCGGTCCACGGCCCCGCCAATACCCTGGACAAATCCAATACCTTGATGCCTTCCAGCGCGCCCGCCATCTGCGTCTCCCGATACATGCAGCCCATCGAAAAAAAAGCGGCCCGGCAAGCCGGGCCTCCAAGGACAGACAGGAATAACGGCGCGGCCGGCCTCCCGGCCGCGCCGGCTTATCAGGCAAACGCCTGAATACCGGTCTGGGCTCGGCCCAGAATCAAGGCATGCACATCATGCGTGCCTTCGTAAGTGTTGACCGCCTCCAAGTTCATCACATGACGGATGACGTGGAATTCGTCGGCGATGCCGTTGCCACCGTGCATATCGCGGGACAGCCGGGCGATGTCCAGCGCCTTGCCGCAGTTGTTGCGCTTGATCAGAGAGATCATTTCCGGCGCGGCCTTGCCCTCGTCCATCAAGCGCCCCACGCGCAGCGCAGCGTGCAGGCCCAGCGTAATTTCAGTCTGCATATTGGCCAGCTTCAGCTGGATCAGTTGATTGGCGGCCAGCGGGCGGCCGAACTGCTTGCGGTCCAGCGTGTACTGACGCGCCGCGTGCCAGCAGAATTCGGCGGCGCCCAGCGCCCCCCAGGCGATGCCGTAACGCGCCTTGTTCAGGCAGCCGAACGGCCCTTTCAAACCCTTGACGCCCGGCAGGATGGCGTCCTCCGGCACCAGCACGTCGTCCATCACGATCTCGCCGGTGACGGAGGCGCGCAGCGAGAACTTGCCGTGGATTTTGGGCGCGGACAGGCCGGCCATGCCCTTCTCCAGCACAAAGCCGCGGATTTCATCGTCGTCGTCCTTGGCCCAGACCACGAACACATCGGCCTGCGGGCTGTTGGTGATCCACATCTTGCTGCCGTTGAGCAGATAGCCGCCGTCCACTTTGCGCGCCCGCGTCTTCATGCTGGCCGGGTCCGAGCCGGAGTCCGGTTCGGTCAGGCCGAAACAGCCCAGCCATTCGCCGCTGGCCAATCGCGGCAGGTATTTGTCTTTCTGCGCGTCCGAGCCGTAGGCCCAGATCGGGTGCATCACCAAGCTGGACTGCACGCTCATCGCCGAGCGATAGCCGGAATCCACCCGCTCCACCTCGCGCGCCACCAGGCCGTAGGCCACGTGGTTGAGACCTGCGCAGCCATAGCCTTCGATGGTGCAACCCAGTAGGCCAAGCTCGCCCATCTCGTTGATGATTTCACGGTCGAAGCGTTCTTCGCGGTTGGCGCTCAATACCCGCGGAAACAGTTTGTCCTGACAGTAGTCATAAGCGCTCTGCTGCACCATGCGTTCTTCTTCGCTCAGGCATTCGGCCAAAAGCAAAGGATCGTCCCAGCTGAACGGCGCGCGACTGGAGGGGGCTGCCATAAGTTCTGTCTCCGCGTTAACTTGTTCCGCATTGCGGAACTTGGTTTCACATTGCAGAATAGGCTAATCGCCGTCTGGACGGATGTAAAGCGTTTTTGCGAAACTCGACGCCCGCCCGCAGCGCGCAACCCAAGCGGAGGCTCACGAAACAAGATGGATGCAATGGATTTGGAAACGGATAAGGACCGGTTGTTCGTCACCGCGCTGGCGCGCGGGCTGGAAGTGCTGGCGGCGTTTCGCCCCGGCGAGCTAGCGCTGTCCAACCAGGAACTGGCCAAACGCACCGGCCTGCCCAAATCAACAGTGTCGCGTTTGAGCTACACCCTGACCCGGCTGGGCTATCTGGCTCAGGACGAGGCCAGCGGCCACTACCGGCTGGGACTGGCGGTGCTGGCCTTGGGCTCCACGGTCTTGGCCAGCTACGACATCCGCCAGATCGCCGGGCCGCTGATGCGCGAGTTCGCTCTGGAACAAGGCATGTCCATCAGCCTGGCGCTGCGCGACGGCAGCGATATGGTTTATCTGGAGACTTGCCGCAGCCCGACGCGCATCTCGGTGCAATTGACCGTGGGCTCGCGGGTGCCCTTGGCCACCACCGCCATAGGCCGCGCCTATTACGCCGGCTTGCCGGCGACCGAGCAGCTCAAGCTGCAGCCGGTGCTGGCCGCGCGCTACGGCGTGGAATGGGGGGAAATCAGCGCGCGCTTGGAGGAGGCCCGCCAAGACTATCTGCGCCAAGGCTATTCCGCGTCCTTTGGAGAGTACGAACCGGATGTGATGGCGGTGGGCGTGCACTTGGCCGTGCCCGGCCAGCCGGCGATGGCGCTGAACGCCAGCGGCCCAGCCTTCGCCTTGAACGAAAGCGCGATGCGCGAACGCATCGCGCCGGCGCTGCAAGCGCTTCGGCTGCGCCTGGCGCCGCCGGGCTGAGCGCGCGTTCAGGCGGACTGGATGTAATGGACCAGGTGATTGATCACCTGCTCCTGCTCCTCTATGGTGGCGCGCACCAGGTCGCCGATCGACAACATGCCCATCACGTCGCTGCCCTCCAGCACCGGCAGGTGGCGAATGCGCTTTTCCGTCATCAGGCCCATACAGTCGTCCAGCGTCTGGCTGGGCGTCACGTAGACCACGCGGCTGGTCATGATGTCTCGCACCTTGGTACCGGCGGAGGTGCGTCCCTGCAATACGATGCGCCGCGCGTAATCACGTTCGGAGAAGATGCCGACGATGCCGCCCTCCTCCATCACCAGCACCGCCCCGATGTCGTTTTCCGCCATCACCTGCAAAGCCTGGAACACCGTGCTCTCCGGGTTCACATAGACCAAGGCGCGGTTTGGCTTGCTGTCCAACAACTGTCTTACCGTTTGCATGCATGTCCCCTTTCAAACCGGCAATCCGGCCGTTCCCGTGGCCCTCTCCCGCCGCCAGACGACGCGGACGAGCCTACCAATCCACTATAGCGCAGGCTGCGGCGCCTCGGTAAACGCGCGAGCCTGCCCCAAGGCCGGAACCTCGCCGCTCCTCAGGCCCGGATCATGGTGCCGACGCCCGCATCGGTCAGAATCTCCAGCAACAGCGCGTGCGGCACTCGGCCATCGATGATGTGCACCGCGTTGACGCCGTTGCGCGCCGCGTCCAAGGCCGAGCTGATCTTGGGCAGCATGCCGCCGTGTATGGTGCCGTCGGCGAACAAGCCGTCCACCTGCAGCGCCGACAGCCCGGTCAACAACTTGCCGTTCTTGTCCAGCACGCCCGGGGTATTGGTCATCAACACCAACTTTTCCGCGCTCAAAGTCTCCGCCAGCTTGCCGGCCACCAGATCGGCGTTGATGTTGTAGGCTTCGCCGTCTTCGCCGACGCCGATGGGCGCCACCACAGGGATGAAGTCCTGGCTGTCCAGCAAGGACACCAACGCCGGATCGATGCTGGAGATTTCCCCCACTTGGCCGATGTCGATCTCATCATCGGTTTCGGACTTCAAATACATTTTGCTGGCGCGAATGAAATGCCCGTCCTTGCCGGTCAGGCCCACCGCCTTGCCCCCGTGCTTGTTGATCAACGAGACGATTTCCTTGTTCACCAAGCCGCCCAGCACCATTTCCACCAAATCCATGGTGTCCGAGTCAGTCACGCGCATGCCCTGAATGAACTCGCCCTGTTTGCCTACGCGGTTCAGCAGCTCGTTGATCTGCGGGCCGCCGCCGTGAACCACCACCGGGTTGATACCCACCAGCTTGAGCAAAACCACGTCCTTGGCGAAACCCTCTTTCAAAGCCGCGTCGGTCATGGCGTTGCCGCCGTACTTGATCACCAGGGTCTTGCCGGCGAAACGGCGGATATAGGGCAGGGCTTCGGCAAGAATCAGGGCTTTTTCTGCTGCATCGGTCGGCACGGCGTTCTCCATGGTTGCGCCGGGCCGTTGCCGGGCCGGCGATATGACGGTTCTGACCTAATGGTCTGATCTGTTGCATTTTAATCAAGTCGGTTAATGAACTGTAATTTATTAATTGCAGAACAACGGCATTCTGCAATACATTCCACATCATTAATGAACCGATATTCATCTATATCCCAATGGCACAAGTCTCCGCCTCGCGCTGGCAGCGCAAAAAAGACGCTCGCCCCAGCGAAATCCTGGACGCCGCGCTGACCCTGTTCGTAGAGAAAGGCTTCAGCGCCACCAAGATGGAAGACATCGCCCGCGCCGCCGGCGTGACCAAGGGCACACCCTATCTGTACTTCCAGAACAAAGAAGAAATCTTCAAAGCCATGGTGCGCCACCATCTGTCCAGTCGACTCAACGCCTTCGTCGAACTGGAACAGCAACACACGGGGCCGGTGGGCGAGCTGCTGCAAATCCTCCTGCTCAAGTGGTGGGATGAAGTGGGCGCCACGCCGGCCGCCGGCCTGTGCAAGCTGGCCATAGCCGAAGCCACCAATTTCCCGGAACTGGCGCGCTTCTACTCCACGGAAGTGATTTCCCCCTGTTTGAGCATGATCGAGCACATCCTGCGCCGCGGCATGGACAGCGGCGAATTCCGCGTCCTGCCCATCGCCAGCAGCAGCGACGCTCTGCTGGCCCCCCTGGTGATGGCGATGACCTGGGCCCACTCCTTCGCCAAAGTGGTGCCCGATGTCTGCGGCTACTCGCATCAATACTCCCGCGCGCACCTGAGCGAAGCCTTGCAGTTGGTGCTGCAAGGCCTGAAGAATCCCACCTACGAGAATTGACATGAAAACCGCCGCTCACTGCCTCTGGCTAGGCATAGTCAGTCTGACCCTCGCCGCCTGCGGCAAACCGGAGGCGCCGCCGGAAGCCCCGCGACCAGTCCGTTACGTGGTGGCCGGCGCCACCGCCCAGCAACAGGGCGATAGCTACTCCGGCGAAATCCGCGCCCGTCACGAGACCAATCTGGCCTTCCGCGTGGCCGGCAAAGTGGTGGCCAAGCTGGCCAATAGCGGCGATCGGGTGAAGAAAGGCCAGGTTCTGGCGCGGCTGGACCCCAGCGACTACGCGCTGGACCTGTCGGCCAAACAGGCTCAGCTGGCCGCCGCGCAATCCGACTTGAGCCAGCAGGAGCTGAACCTGAAACGCTACCGCGAACTGCTGTCCAAGCAGTTCGTCAGCCAGGCGCAGGTGGACGGCCAACAGAACGCGGTCAACGCCGCCCGCGCCAAGGTGGACCAGGCCAAGGCGCAACTCGCCGCCAGCCGCAATCAAACCGGTTACACCAGCCTGGTGGCGGACGCCGACGGCGTGCTGAGCCAAATGATCGCCGAGCCCGGCCTGGTGGTGGCCGCCGGCCAGGCCATGGCAAGGCTGTCGCAGGACGGCGCGCGCGAGGCCGCAGTCCAAGTGCCGGAGAACGCGCTGGACAAGGTGCGCCGCGCCGGCCAATTCCAAGTGCAGCTATGGAACGGCGGCGCGCCGATGTCGGGCACGCTGCGCGAGCTTGCTGCCGACGCCGATCCCGCCACCCGCACTTACGCCGCGCGCGTCGCCATCGGCGGCGACTCCAGCCGCCTGCAATTGGGGATGACCGCCAGCGTCGCCTTGCCCAATGCCGCCGACGCGCAGATGCGGCTGCCGCTGACAGCGTTGCTGGACGAGCAGGGCAAGCACTATGTCTGGCTGATCGCCCCCAACGGCAAGGTCGCCCGCCGCGCGGTGACGGTCAGCCGCGTCGACGCCGATTCCGCCACCCTGTCCCAGGGCGTGCGGCCGGGCGACAAAATCGTCACCGCCGGCATCCACCTGCTGCGCGACGGCCAGGCCGTAAAACTGTTGGAGCGCTGAGACGGCCATGAAAAAACTGAATCTGTCGGAATGGGCGCTGCGTCACCAGTCCTTGGTGCGCTACCTGATGGTGATGCTGATGCTGGCCGGCGTCTGGGCCTACACCCAGCTGGGCCAGAAGGAAGATCCGGAATTCACCTTCAAGGCCATGCTGGTGCAAGCTTACTGGCCGGGCGCCGGCACATTGGAGATGGAACAACAGGTCACCAACAAGCTGGAGGAAAAGTTGCAGGAGATGGGCGAGATAGACTACGTCCAAAGCTATACCAAACCCGGCGAAAGCCTATTGCTGATTTCGGTGCGCGAGGACGTGCCTCCCAAGAACGTGCAGCAACTGTGGTACCAGGTGCGCAAGAAGATAGGCGATATCCGCGCCACTCTGCCCGCGGAAATCCAAGGACCGTTCTTCAACGACGAGTTCGGCGACACCTTCGGCAATATCTACGCCTTCGCCGGCGACGGCTTCAGCTACGAGGAAGTGCGCCAATACTTGGAGGACGCCAAGCGCGAGATCCTGCGCGTGCCGGACGTGGCCAAGGTCAGCTTGCTGGGCGTGCAGGAGCAGCGCGTCTACGTGGACCTGTCCACCGCCAAGCTGGCTTCGCTGGGGCTGGACACCGGCGCGATCTGGAAAGCCTTGCAACAGCAAAACGCGATGACGCCGTCCGGCGTGTTCGAAACCGCCAGCGACCGCATCTGGGTCCGTCCCACCGGCAACTACGCCAGCGTGGAGGCCATCGCCGCCACCCCGGTCACCGTCAACGGCAAAACCTTTCGCTTGGGCGACATCGCCTCGGTCAAACGCGGTTACATCGATCCGCCGCTCAGCACCATGCGCTTCAACGGCAAGCCGGTGCTGGGCATGGCCATCACCATGAAGGGCGGCGGCGACGTGCTGCGCCTGGGCAAGAATCTGGACGCCACCATGCAGCAGATCCAGTCCAAAATGCCGGTGGGCCTGGAAATTCATTCGGTTTCCGATCAGCCCAAGGTGGTCAAGAACGCGGTCGGCGAATTCATGCGTTCGCTGGTAGAGGCGGTAGTCATCGTGCTGGCCGTCAGCTTC
This sequence comes from Chromobacterium fluminis, assembly GCF_011602385.1. Taxonomy (NCBI): domain Bacteria; kingdom Pseudomonadati; phylum Pseudomonadota; class Betaproteobacteria; order Neisseriales; family Chromobacteriaceae; genus Chromobacterium; species Chromobacterium fluminis. Next base: position 33,909 of record NZ_JAAOMA010000043.1, read on the forward strand.
TTCAGCCTGGGCCTGCGTACCGGCATCGTGGTGGCGCTGTCCATCCCGCTGGTGCTGGCGATGACCTTTCTGGCCATGTATTTCTTCAACATCGACCTGCAGCGCATCTCGCTGGGTTCCTTGATCATCGCGCTGGGCCTGCTGGTGGACGACGCCATCATCGCGGTGGAAATGATGGCCCTGAAGCTGGAACAAGGCTGGAGCAAGTTCCAGGCCGCCACCTTCGCCTACACCAGCACCGCCTTCCCCATGCTGACCGGTACCCTGATCACCGCGGCCACCTTCCTGCCGGTGGGCATCGCCAAGTCCAACGCCGGCGAATACGTATTCAGCCTGTTCGCCGTGGTCGGCATCGCGCTGGTGCTGTCCTGGATCGTCGCGGTGGTGTTCACCCCCTACCTGGGCTACAAGCTGTTGCCGGAAAACCTGCAGCACCACGAGGCGCACGATGTCTACGACAAACCGTTCTACCGCCGCTTCCGCCGGGTGGTGGAGTGGTGCCTGGAGCGGCGCAAGACCGTGATCGCGCTGACGCTGGCCGCCTTCGTGCTGTCCCTGCTCGCCTTCAAGCTGCTGGTGGCTCAACAGTTCTTCCCCTCCTCCAACCGGCCCGAACTGATGGTGGACATGTGGCTGCCGCGCGGCGCCAGCCATCAGGCCACCGAACATGAAGTGGAAAAACTGGAAGCGCTGCTCAAACGCGACCCGGACATCGTCAGCGTCACCAGCTACGTGGGCAGCGGCAGTCCGCGCTTCTATCTGCCGCTGGATCAGCAGCTGCAGCATCTGAACTACGCGCAGCTGATGTTGATGACCAGCGACGAACATGTGCGCGAAGACGTGAAGAAACGGCTGGAAAAGCTGTTCGACAACGACTTCCCCAATGTCCGCGGCCGGGTGACCCGGCTGGAAAACGGCCCGCCGGTGGGCTACGCGGTGCAATTCCGGGTAATGGGCGAGGACCACGCCAAGGTGCGCGCCATCGCCGCCCAGGTGGAGGCGCTGATGCGCGCGCATCCGTCCACCCGCCAGGTCAACATCAATTGGGGCGAGCAGGTGAAGGCCTTGCGCATCCGCATCGATCAGGACAAGGCGCGCGCGCTCGGCCTATCCTCTCAGCAATTGTCCCAGCAATTGCAGATGCTGATTTCCGGTGCTGCCGTCACCAGTTTCCGCGAAGGCGACCAGGCCATCGCCATCGTCGCGCGGCTCAATCCGGACGAACGCAAGAATGTCGCCGGCCTCGGCAATTTGATGATACAAACCGGCAGCGGCCGCTTCGTGCCGGTGTCGCAAATCGGACACATCGAATACCAGCCTGAGGAAAGCATCATCTGGCGACGCAACCGCCTGCCCGCCATCACGGTGAGCGCGGACCCGGCGGAAGGCGCTCAGGGCGCGGACATCTCCCGGCAGTTGCTGCCCAAGATGCAGGCGCTGGAGCAAACGCTGCCGCTGGGCTATCACATCGAAACCGGCGGCAGCATGGAATCCAGCGCCAAATCGCAGAAAGCCATCGCCGCGGTGGCGCCGCTGATGCTGGTGGTGGTGGTGACCCTGCTGATGTTGCAGTTGCACAGCGTGCAGCGCACCATCATGGTGCTGCTGACCGCGCCGCTGGGCATGATAGGCGTGACGTTGACCCTGATCGCCTTCAGCGCGCCGTTCGGCTTCGTCGCCATGCTGGGGGTCATCGCGCTGTCCGGCATGATCATGCGCAACTCGGTTATCCTAGTTGACCAGATCGAACACGACATTCGCGACGGCATCGATCCCTGGCACGCTATTGTCGGCTCCACAATTAGACGTTTTAGGCCTATCATGCTGACGGCATTGGCGGCGATCCTGGCGATGATCCCGCTGAGCCGCAGCACGTTCTGGGGACCGATGGCCGTGGCCATCATGGGCGGGCTGCTGGTGGCCACGGTGCTGACCCTGCTGTTCCTGCCGGCGCTGTACGCGCAATGGTTCAAGGTGCGGCGGCCGCAAGCCTGACGGCGCCTTGCCGCGCGATGAGACAAAACAAACCGAGCATATAAACACCAATGAACAAGACCCGATTCCGATTGCCCCTGCTGGGCAGCCTGTTGTTGCTGGGTTTCGCCCTGCCTGCCCACGCCTTCGACCTGGTTGAAGCCTGGCGCGCCGCCCGCGACTACAACGCCGACTTCGCCGCCGCGCGCTCCGACCTCGACGCCGGCCGGGAAAAAGCGACGCAGGGCCGCGCGCTGTTGATGCCCCAGGTGGGCGCCACCGCCAATTACAATTACACCAATCCGATCGCTCCCGCCGGCCAGGGCCGTTACGACTCCACCACCTACGGCGTCAATCTGCAGCAGCCGCTGTTCGACGTCGGCAAATACACCGGCTACCAAAAAGGCAAACTGGCGACCCAGCAAGCGGAAACCAGCTATGGCGCCGCCGAGCAGCAGTTGATCCTGGACACCTCGCAAGCCTATTTCAACGTGCTGCTGGCCAAGGACACCCTGTCCGCCACCAGCGCCAGCAAGAAAACCTTCCAGCAACAGCTGGAACAGGCCAAGACCGCCTTCGAAGTGGGCACCGCCACCATTACCGACACCCATGAAGCCCAGGCTGGCTACGACGGCGCGGTGGCCCAGGAAATCAAGGCGATCAACAGCCTGGAACTGGCGGAAAACAATCTGCGCCGCGTCACCGGGCTGGACCCCAAGACCATCCAGCCGGTGCTGGACAAACTGCCGCTGGAACTGCCGACGCCGGCCACTCTGGAGGCCTGGATCGGGCTCGCCCTGCGCAACAGCCTGAGCATCAAGGCCGCCGAGCAGACGCTGGAAATCGCCGACAAGAACGTCACCGAGAAAAAAGGCGGCCACCTGCCTGTGATCAGCCTGACCGCCGGCTACAGCGATACCCAGACCCGCGCCCCGATGCAGCAGCCCCACACCCGCGGCAGCAGCATAGGCGTCGGCGTCACCCTGCCCCTGTTCGCCGGCGGCGGCATCAACTCGCAAGTGCGCGAGGCGGCGGCGCAGCAGGAGTCCGCCAAGGACAAGCTGGAAGCCACCCGCCGCCAAGTGCGCGAAGACGTGCGTCGCACCTTCCTGGGCGTCACAAACGGCGCGGCGCTGGTGCGCGCTCAGGAGCAATTGCTGATCTCCGCCAAGAGTAAAGTGGAATCCACTCGACTGGGCAAGGAAGTGGGCATCCGCACCAATATCGACCTGCTGCAGGCCGAACAGGCTTACTACTCGACGCTGACCAGCCTGGCCACCGCCAAGTATGAGTACCTGATCGCGCGGCTGTCGCTGTCCCAGGCCGCCGGCCAATTGGATAGCGAGGTACTGAGCAAGGTCAACGCCGTCATCCGCCGTTAAGAACCTTTTTACAATCTGCTGCGCGTCGGCGATACGGCGTTGAAAACAGCATTCGAAATGCTCATGTACCACGTGTACATTCCGCTTTCTCAGCCGTTTTCGCCTTGTCTCGCCTTAGCTCGCGAGATCGTAAACACGTTCCAAGACCCCTTCTCCGCGGCCATGCCAACCGGCATGGCCGCCACCTCCTTCCCCCTCTCCCTCCCCTCCGCTGACGTCCACGCAACAGGTGTTTAATTTTTTAGTGCGCGTGTAGCTTTTTGCTAAACACGAACATAGAATGCCTGAGACGGTCAGACAGCAATAATGAAAGCAAAAACCACGGAGCAGCCAGCCGGCGCCACGATAGACCGGCATCGCTCCGACACCGATTCGCGGCGGCCCGCCAGACGCGGCGCCAACCGCACAACGTCGAGGAGATAGCAGATGAGCAATAAGGATTTGATGCAACGCAAGGCCGACGCCACCCCGCGCGGCGTGGGCGTCATGTGCGGCTTCTTTGCCGAACGCGCCAAGAATGCCGAAGTCTGGGATACCGACGGCAAACGCTACATCGACTTCGCCGGCGGCATCGGCGTCTTGAACACCGGCCATCTGCACGACAAGGTGCAGGCCGCAGTCGCGGAACAGCTGTCCCGCTTCAGCCACACCTGCTATCAAGTCGTCCCGTACGAATCCTATATCCGTCTCGCCGAACGGCTGAACCAGCTGACGCCGGGCCAACACGCGAAGAAAACCGCGCTGTTCACCACCGGCGCCGAAGCCGTCGAAAACGCAGTGAAAGTGGCGCGCGCCGCCACCGGCCGCGCCGGCGTGATCGCCTTCGGCGGCGCCTTCCACGGCCGCACCCTGCTGGGCATGGCGCTGACCGGCAAGGTGGCGCCGTACAAAGTGGGCTTCGGCCCCTTCCCCAGCGACGTCTATCACGCGCCCTATCCCAACGCGCTGCATGGCGTGTCCGTGGAAGACTCCCTGCACGGTCTGGAAAAACTGTTCAAATACGATGTCGATCCCAAGCGCGTCGCCGCCATCATCTTCGAACCGGTGCAGGGCGAAGGCGGTTTCTACGCCGCGCCCAGCGAATGGGTGGTGCAGCTGCGCAAGATCTGCGACGAACACGGCATCCTGCTGATCGCCGACGAAGTACAGTCCGGCTTCGCCCGCACCGGCAAGCTGTTCGCGATGGAGCACTACCCGGTGCAGGCCGACCTGATCACCATGGCCAAATCGCTGGCCGGTGGCTTCCCGCTGTCCGCGCTGACCGGCCGCGCCGAGCTGATGGACGCCCCCGCGCCCGGCGGCCTGGGCGGCACCTACGCCGGCAACCCGCTGGCGGTGGCCGCGGCGCTGGCGGTGATCGACGTCATCGCCGAAGAAAAGCTGCTGGACCGCGCCAACCGCCTGGGCGAGCTGCTGAAGGAAAAACTGCACGGCCTGAAAGGCGCGGTGCCGCAGATCGCCGAAGTCCGCGGACTGGGCGCAATGCTGGCGGTGGAGTTCAATCAGCCCGGCAGCCCGCAACCCGACCCGGACTTCGCCAAGAAAGTGCAGACCAAGGCGCTGGAATCCGGCCTGATCCTGCTGACCTGCGGCGTCTACGCCAATGTGGTTCGCTTCCTGTTCCCGCTGACCATAGAAGACGCGGTGTTCGAAGAAGCCCTGGCCAAGCTGGAAGCCGCGCTCAAAGCTTAAGCGCCTGTTCAAAATCCTAGGCCCGCGCCGCCCGCGCGGGCCTTGTCCGACACCTTCCGCGTTGGAGAGCCGCATGTTGAATTTGAAAGACCCCGCGCTGCTGAAGCAGCAGTGCTATGTGAACGGTGCCTGGCTGGACGCCGACAACGGCGAAACCATTCCCGTGACCAACCCGGCCACCGGCGAAACCATCGCCAGCGTGCCCAAAATGGGCAAGGCCGAGGCCGAGCGCGCCGTGGCCGGCGCGGCTGAAGCCTTCCTCGTCTGGAAACGCAAACCGGCGAAAGAACGAGCCGCCCTGCTGCGCCGTTGGTTCGATCTGGTGATGGCGAACCAGGACGACCTGGCGGTCATTCTCACCAGCGAGCAGGGCAAGCCGCTCTCGGAAGCCAAGGGCGAAATCGCCTACGGCGCGTCCTATATCGAATGGTACGCCGAAGAAGCCAAGCGCCTGTACGGCGACACCATTCCCTCCCCCGGCGTCGACAAACGCATCCTGGTCAACAAGGAACCGATCGGCGTCGCCGCAGCGATCACGCCGTGGAACTTCCCCAATGCGATGATCACGCGCAAAGCGGCCCCGGCGCTGGCCGCCGGCTGCCCGATGGTGGTGCGCCCGGCCAGCCAGACCCCGCTCTCGGCCCTGGCCCTGGCCGTGCTTGCCGAACGCGCGGGCATTCCCGCCGGCGTGTTCTCGGTGCTCACCGGCGGCTCAAGCGAAATCGGCGCGGTGCTGACCGGCAGCGACTCTGTGAAGAAATTCTCCTTCACCGGCTCCACCGAAGTGGGCCGCAAGCTGATCGCCCAATGCGCGGACACCGTCAAGAAAGTATCGATGGAATTGGGCGGCAACGCGCCATTCATCGTCTTCGACGACGCCGACCTCGACGCCGCGGTGGAAGGCGCCATCATCTCCAAATACCGCAACGCCGGCCAAACCTGCGTCTGCGCCAACCGCCTGCTGGTACAGGACGGCGTCTACGACGCCTTCGCCGAGAAGTTCGCCGTCGCGGTGGCCAAGCTTAAGGTGGGCAACGGCCTGGAGGCCGGCGTCACCCAAGGCCCGATGATAGACATGAACGCGGTGAGCAAAGTGGAAGAGCACATCGCCGACGCGCTGGCCAAGGGCGGCAAGCTGGTGGCCGGCGGCAAGCGCCACGCGCTGGGCCACAGCTTCTTCGAACCGACGGTGATCACCGACGTCACGCCGCGGATGAAGGTGGCCAAGGAGGAAACCTTCGGCCCGCTGGCGCCGCTGTTCCGCTTCCATACCGAAGAAGAAGCGATCCGGATGGCCAACGATACCGAGTTCGGCCTGGCCAGCTACTTCTACTCCCGCGATATCGGCCGCATCTTCCGCATGTCCGAAGGTCTGGAATACGGCATGGTGGCGGTCAACACCGGCATCCTGTCCAACGAGGCCGCGCCCTTCGGCGGCGTCAAGCAATCCGGCCTGGGCCGCGAAGGCTCCAAATACGGCATCGAGGATTATCTGGAAATCAAATACGTGCTGCTGGGCGGCATCGACCAGTAAAGCGCCACGCCAATGCGAAACGGGCTGGAAAATCCAGCCCGTTTTTTTTTGACCACTTCAACCCTGCACCTAGTGGAACTTGGCCAAGGTCTCCGACAAGGGAATGCCGGCCTCTTTCAGACACTCCGCCAGATCCCGCCAGGCCTCGTCGCGCTCGGGCGCCACGTCCGGCGTCACCAGCCACGGCGCGTGCGCGGCCACTTCCTCTCGGCCGCGCAGGCGGAAGCCCACTTCGTAGCCCTGCATTTCCGGCTGATATTCCGCGACGGCCTCCAGCTCTTGCACCCCGCCCGCGCTCGCGGCCAGCAAGGCCGCGGTCACGCCCAGGCGCTTGCGGTTCCAGGCCCGCACGCCGGTCTGCACCGCCTCCCACCACGGCAAGGGCGCGAACAACTCGGCCTCGCCGTACTCCATCTCGGCGCCCACCGCCTGCTGCACCAGCGGCATCGCCGCATCCAGCGCCTTGCGCGCCAGACGGCGCGCCTGTTCCGGCGGCAAAGCGCCGCGCTCCACCAGGAAGGGAATCCAGGCCAGCACCAGCTGCGGCTCGTTGGTCTTGCGCGCCGCCTCGTATGTGGCGCGCGAGGAATCCGGATCCAGCGGCGCGAAGTCGCAACCCGCATCCATCACCGGCGCCAGTTGCACCAGATCCTGGCAGGCGCGTTCGTTCAGCATCTCCAGAGAGAACAAAGTGGGCGAAATCCACAATATCGACTGCTCCGGCACCTCCAGCGCATCCGCCAGCGCCACTTCCAGCCTCTCCAGCTGCGGGAAATGCCACCACACGCCGCCCTGGGCGCGTGAAAACGCAAACGGCAAGGCCCATAGCTCGAACGACACCACCGCGCCGTCCTTGCGCATCACCTCGGGGAAAGCGATTGCGTCGCGCGCGCTATGCACCAGCAACTGCCGCGCGGCCGGTTGGGACAGCAGCGCCAGTTGCGACTCGGTGAACACGGCCTGGTCGCCGGCCGCCAACGCCATCTGAACCTCGCCGGCCAGCTGCGCGCGCTCCATCGGCTGATCCACCGCGCGGCGCGCCAGCTCCACCAATTGCTTCACCGCGCGGCCGCGCTCCGCCGGAGGCAGCGGCTCTGTAGGGCCGGTGCGCATCTCGCGCGGAACCGGGCCCGCGGCCTCCCGGTCGGCATAGGCCTTATGCAGGCGCTGATAAGCTTGCATCGCTTCGTCGCAGATCGCCTGCAACTGGCCCACGGTCGGCATCTCGTCTTCATTGCTGAAATTGAAGTCGAATAAACGCAGACGCAGATTGCAGACATAGACCGTCACATTGTCCGCCTCGTCAAACAGCATGGCGCTGGTCAGGCCCTCGCGATCGCGGCCGGGAAAGTCCGTGTCATCGTCGCCAAGCAAGCGGCATACAAAAGCCGGCGTTTCCGTATGGATCAGGTACTCGGAACCTTCCAGGCCCTGATCGTCGACGGCATCACCAAAAATGAAACGGTTGGGCAAGAACGGCTCGCCCTTGATGCGGGCATTACGCGGCAGGGATTTCATCTGGCAAGCGAATCTATTCAATAAATCAAATACTCATTGTACCTGCCTAGCGGGGCGGCTTGAAGTCCGCAGGCCAAATCAATCCTCTCCCCTCCATTGCGCCAGCGTCCGGCGCTGCTCGCCCGCCGCGTCGAAATTGTCCGCGGACAGCCAGGCTTCGAAGCCTTGCCGCAAGGCCGGCCACTCGTGATCCAGGATGGAAAACCAGGCGGTGTCTCGATTGCGCCCCTTGTAGACCATGGCCTGCCGGAACACGCCTTCAAAGCGGAAACCCAGCCGCTGCGCCGCCCGCTGCGAAGGCAGGTTCAGCGCATCGCACTTCCACTCATAACGGCGATAGCCCAGCTCAAAGGCCTGGCGCATCAATAGATACATCGCTTCCGTCGCCGCCGGCCTGCGCTGCAGCAAGGGAGAGAAATTCAGATGTCCGACTTCGATGCAACCCATCTTCGGATCAATTCGCAAATAGGCGGCCACGCCCAGAGCCACCCCGCTGACCGCGTCCACGATCGCATAAAAATGCGGATCGCGGCGCCATTGCTGCTCGGCCAGCCAGCCGTAGTAGTCGGCGTAATCGGCAAACGGCCCGTAACTCAGATAAGTCCAGTTGCGCGCCGCCGCGTCCGCGCCCATCGCCGCGAACAAAGCGGGACCGTGCCGCTCCGCCTGCAGCGGCTCCAGCCGGCAGAAGCGTCCCTGCAGGTCCGTCTTAGGCGGCCAAGCCGCCTCACGCCAGTCGACCACCGGCCATCCCACCGCCTGGTCCAGGGCGTTGGCCTCGCCCGCCTGCGCCATGCCCGTTTCCAACATCGCTTCCCCTTTCAGCATGCGCAGGACACGGCGACGCCGACGCGCGCCGTGGTCGCGTAGCCATCGCGCACCCACCAATCCAGGCCGCCTTGCAGTTCGCGCACATTGAAGCCGAGACGCGCCAGCTTCAAAGCGCCCTTGGTCGACGCGTTGCAGCCTATGCCGTCGCAGAACGACACCAGGACCGCATCCTTGGGCAAATGCGCGGTGCTGGCCTCATCCATGATCCGGTGCGGCACGGACACGGCGCCAGGCAGGGTTTCCTTGCGGAAGGCCTCTTCCGCGCGCGCGTCGATCAACACCAGTTTCTCCCCGGCTTGCAAAGCGCTCCAGACATCGGCGGCGTCCATCTCGTACGCCAGCTTGGCGGCGTAAAACTCCTGCTGACTCAACATTTTTTTCTCCTGCGGCTCTGGGAATGCTGTTAGCCTAAGCGACAAGTCATACCCCAAACAGTGCCACCATGCAAAATCTGGAGGAACCACTTTGTCCGCCGAGTGGTTGATCGACTTCCTGCGCCAGCGGCTGCAACGTCAAGGCGCTGAAAGCCTGGCGCGCCAGCTCTACCGTTTATTGCGCGAACTGATCCGCGCCGGCCAGTTGGCCGGCGGCGCGCCCTTGCCGGCCAGCCGCGCAATGGCGGCGGAACTGGCTCTCGGCCGCAACACCATTCTCAACGCCTACGAGCAACTGGGCGCCGAAGGCTATCTGGAAAGCCGTCACGGCTCCGGCACCTATGTCGCCGCCCTGTTCAGCCCCCACGCCTCCCCGCCGCAGCGCGCTCAGCAATCCCCGGGACTGTCGCAACGCGGTCAACGCGTCTCCGGTCATTGCACGCTGCCCACCGGGCTGGCCGGCGCCTTCGCCCCCGGCACGCCGGAGCTGAAACAATTCCCCCACGCTCAATGGCAGCGTTGTCTGCAAAACCATATCCAACGCCCGCAACTGGATCATCTTCATTATCGCCACGACGGCGGCCTGCCCGAGCTCAAGCGTTCCCTCAGCCAATACCTGTATCTATCGCGCTCGGTTCGCTGCCAGCCGGAGCAAATCGTCATCATCCAGGGCGCGCAGCAAGGACTGGAACTGCTTGCCCGGCTGTTGGCCGACCCCGGCGACGCCGCCTGGGTGGAAGATCCCGGCTACAGCGGCGCGCAAGCCGCGCTGCGCGCGTCGGAATTGGACATCGTCCCGATCCCGGTCGACGCCCAGGGCATGGCCCCAACGCCCGCGCATCAGGCCGCGCCGCCGCGCCTGATTTATATCACGCCGTCTCATCAATACCCGACCGGCGTCGTCATGTCGCTGGCGCGGCGGCTAGCGCTGCTTCAATTAGCCAAGCAGCACGACAGCTGGATCATCGAAGACGACTACGACAGCGAATTCCGCTACTCCACCCACCCCATCGCCTCCCTGCAAGGCCTGGCCGACAGCGAACGCGTCATTTATCTCGGCACCTTCAGCAAAGTGATGTTTCCGGCGCTGGGCCTGGGCTATCTGATCCTGCCGGAAGAATTGGTGGAACCGTTCCGCCGCGTGCAGGCGCGCTTGTACCGGGAAGGCAATTATCAGGTGCAGGCGGCCTTGGCCGATTTCATCGAACAAGGCCATTTCGCCCGCCACATCAAACATATGCGCGAACTCTACCAACTGCGGCAACAACTGCTGCGCGGCACCCTGCAGCGCGCCTTGGGAGACGCGCTGCCGCTATCCGCAGGCGAAGCCGGCCTGCACTTGGTCGCGCAACTGCCGGCCGGCTTCGATGAAGAGGAACTCAGCCAGGCCGCCGCCCGGCAGCAACTGTGGCTGCGCCCGCTGGCCAAGCACTTCATCGGACGGCCTGACCGCAGCGGGCTGGTGCTGGGCTACGCCGGGGTGGATGAACAGGAACTTCACGCCGCCGCGCTCAAGCTGGCGGCGCTATTGGAAACGCGATGGAAGTGAAACCTACGCTGCTGGTCAGCGCCTGCCTGCTGGGGCAGCCCGTGCGCTACGACGGCCAGGCCAAATCACTGGCCGAACAAGACTGGACGCGATTGCGCCGGGATTTCACCCTGATCCCCGCCTGTCCCGAATACATGGGCGGCCTGCCTACGCCCAGACCCGCGGCGGAGTTGCGCGGAGGCGATGGCGCTGCCGCGCTGCGCGGTCAGGCCACGGTGGAAACCGCCGCCGGCGAAAATGTCAGCGCCGCCTTTCTGCGCGGCGCCCAGGCCAGCCTGCGCCTGGCTCAGGCCCATGGCTGCCGACAAGCGCTGTTGAAGGCCAACAGCCCCTCATGCGGCACGCTCCGCATCTACGACGGCGAATTTTCCGGCAAGCTCAAGAATGGGGAAGGCGTGACCGCCAGCCTGTTGCGACAGGCCGGCATCAAGGTCTGTTCGGAGGATCACATAGAAGAATTGCTCAAAGCGCCTGGGGAGTAAATCCCCTAGACGCTCTCGTTAACGGCGTTTACAGAAACTCGAGGCGACCGCCGCTCAAATGGTACATGGCGCCGGCGATCTTGATCCGGCCCTCCTTCTCCAGCTTGGCCAGCACATCGCTGCGCTTACGGATCTGATCAATGGTATGCAGCACATTGCTGCGCGCCACCGCGTCGACAAACTCCGCATTCTTGCTGCTGCGCTCGCCCTCGTAGCGGGTCTGCGCAATCGCCGGGCGGATGCGCGCCAGCAAGCCGGTCAGATTGCCCAGCTCCACATGGTCGATAGCCCCCTTGATCGCGCCACAAGCGGTATGTCCCATCACCAGCACCACTTTGGCCCCGGCAACCGCGCAGGCGAACTCCATGCTGCCCAACAAATCGTCATTCACCACATTGCCGGCAACCCGGGAATTGAAGGTTTCGCCGATGCCCGCATCCATCACGATTTCCGCCGGCGCGCGCGAATCTATGCAGCTGAGCACCACCGCAGAGGGGTATTGCCCCTCGGCGCTGGAACGCTTTTGCGCCAGGTAGTCGTGCTGCATCGGCTTGCCATTTCGGAAGCGCTCATTGCCTTTCGCCATCTCCACCAGCACCTGCTCCGGCGTCATCGCATCTCGCTGGATCTTGCTCAAAGACGCCGCATACACCACGCCGTTCAAGCCTCCGCCAGCGCCCATGGCAAATAGCGCCGCCGCGCCCAAGGCGGTTTTCATCACTGCCCGCCGGTCGATAGACCCACCGCAATTCACTTCCCGACACAGATGCTCGCTCATTCGCGTCCTTTCCTAGTGTAGTGGTATAAAATTTTTTAATTTTATTTAGCAACTATCTAATTAGATGATAGTTCGCGACTTAGTTCACCGCACGGGCAATTAGGACATGGAGATGAAAAGTGCGGCTCCCGCAGCCGACAGCCGGACACCAAAAAGAAGAGAAACAAGAAAGAAATAGAGAAAACAAACGGAAGAAACCGACACAGACGAGTCACCCCAAACGCGCCAAAGCCTCCCATGGGGAGGCTTGGCTGTGGCGCCGGCGGCGCAAATGCATAAAGCCCAGCTCGTGTGAGCTGGGCTTCGCAATGGGGCGTCTGGCGGTGTCCTACTTTCACATGGCGAATGCCACACTATCATCGGCGCTAAGGCGTTTCACGGTCCTGTTCGGGATG
>NZ_JAAOMA010000044.1:0-42627 GCF_011602385.1 Chromobacterium fluminis
CCCCTGCCCGCGGAAGCCGTCGCCGACGCACACCCGCCGGCCGTCAAGCCGCCGCCGCGCCGAGCCGCCGCCCACCGCCGCACCAATGTGGAACGCGCCCATCAGGAATCGGTGCAAGCCATCGAAACCGTCAGCCAACAGCCGGTGGCCTTGCAAGTGGCCGCCGCGCCGCAGGGCAGCGCGGAGGACAGCGTCAGCGCCGAACTGCCTGCCAGCTATCCTTACCGTACGCGGATGCGCCGCCCGGAGTACGAGCAGCAGAAACAGGCGCTGCAGATTGAGCTGCTGAAAGTGCAGAACTGGGTAAAGGAGAGCGGCCAGAAGATCGTGATCCTGTTTGAAGGCCGCGACGCCGCCGGCAAGGGCGGCACCATCAAACGCTATATGGAACATCTGAACCCGCGCGGCGCGCGCGTGGTGGCGCTGGAAAAGCCGTCGGACCGCGAGCGCGGCCAATGGTACTTCCAACGCTATATCGAACATCTGCCCACCGCGGGCGAGATTGTGTTCTTCGACCGCTCCTGGTACAACCGCGCCGGCGTGGAGCGGGTAATGGGCTTTTGCCATCCGCACGAGTATCTGGAGTTCATGCGCCAGACGCCGCAGCTGGAACGCATGCTGGTCAATAGCGGCATCCGCCTGTTCAAATTCTGGTTCTCGGTCAGCCGCGAAGAGCAGCTGCGCCGCTTCATCTCGCGCCGCGACGACCCGCTGAAGCACTGGAAATTGTCGCCTATCGACATACAGTCGCTGGACAAATGGGACGACTACACCGCGGCCAAGGAAGCGACCTTCTTCCACACCCATACCGGCGACGCGCCGTGGACGGTGGTGAAGTCCGACGACAAGAAGCGCGCGCGGCTTAACTGCATCCGCTACTTCCTGTCCCGGCTGGACTACCCGGGCAAGGACGCGCACGTCGCCAGAGCGGCGGACCCGCTGTTGGTGGGCGAACCGCACAGCATGGACGCGGAGGACAGCGACGCCTTGTTGCGGATTTGAGCCGGCCGCCGGGTTCCAGAGAAGAAGGAGCCCGGCCCGCTAATGCCGGATCAGGCTTTTTGGCGTTTCCACACCCGCCTGGCGTCGCAAGCGGCGCGCAGGGGGGTGGACGACAGGCTGGTGGCGGCGAAATGCCCCACTTGGCGTGAAACCTTGGACAAGGCGGAACCGGACAAGCTGCCCACCTGCCAGGCATGGCGCAGCGGGTGCAGCGAGGGCGAGTCGTCGCTGGCGGCGTCCAACCGCGCCTGCACGTCGCGGTTCACCTCGGACAGCCAGCGCTCGGTCAGCAACATCCAGTCGCGCTGGGTATCGGCTTGCGCTTGCAACAGATTGGCGCCCACCAACAGGGTATCGTCCAGCCTGCGCTCCAGATCGCCCTGCGACATCGGATAAGCCGGCGCAAAAGCCGACCACCAGCCGATACAGGCCTCGTGCTGCGCGTCCAACAAGCGCTGCTGGCCACGCTCCACCGCGTTGCGGTAGCTCTCCACCGCGCCGATCAACCAACTACGGGTCATTGCCACTCCTTCGGTCAAACCAGGCGACCAGCGCGCTTTCGCGCGGCAAGCGCCTCAGGAGCCTGTTTACGGAGACAAAGCGTTGCGGCTGAGTAAAAGGCGCAAGCGTCGTAAACAGGTTCTAAGCCGCAACGGCGGGCAAACCCCACACTTGCAGCAACTCTTGCAACAAGGTTTCCAGCACCGGGTCGCCTCCCCGGTCCGCTGGGTAAACAAATTGCAACTCGGCCAATTTGCGCACATCCGGCAGTACTGTCAACCTGCCGGCGTCCCGCCAGGCTTGCGCCGCGTCTTCCCGCGCCAGCGCCACCCCCACTCCGGAGGCCACCAGTTCAAGGATAGCGTCGAGATGATCGCACTCCGCTACCTTCTTAGGCGAAATATTAAGTTCGCGCCACAACTCCGCGGTGATTTTGGAGAGGCTGGAGAATTGCGAAATGCCTATCCACGGCAATTTGCCCAATTCCTTTAGGCCACCGGCCAAACGCGGCGCCCAGGCGGCGGGCAAAACGATGCGGAACGGCAACTCCGCCAACTTGACGGTGGAGACATTCACATAAGGGTTCTTACCCAGGTAGAAGCCGGCGTCCAGCTCCTTCTTGCGCACCAGGTTCAGCACATCCACCGTCACGCCGTGGCGCAGCTGGATGTCCAGCAAGGGATAGCGCTCCACCAAACCCGCCACCCAAGGCCCGATTTTCAGCGTGTCCGGCGTCAGCGTGATGCCTATCCGCGCCTTGCCGGACAACTGGCCCTTCAATTGCCTGGCATGGTTGATGATGCCGCTGGCCGCGCCCAGTATCGCCTGCGCCTGCGGCAACAACTCTTGGCCGATGCGGGTCAGCGACACGCCTCCCGCGCTGCGCTCGAACAACTGCATGCCCACTTCTTCTTCCAGGGCCTTGATTTGCGCGGTGACCGCCGGCTGCGACAGATGCAGCAATTCGGCGGCCTGTGTCAGGTGCCCTTGCTGAGCGACGGTGACAAAGGTGCGCAACTGATAGATTTCCATGTTCTCCCCTGACTTGGATGCCTGACAGCGGGCCGGATCGCCGCGTGCGACGGTCATGGGCGACATGACGGCAGGGCTCCGACGCCCGTTTGAGCACGGCCGCGCAATGCGGCTGCATGGCGGCCTGAGGCCGATGGCGGGTTTTTCTTGTGCGAGCCATTTTCAGCGTAATGCCGGCTAAATAACAAGCGTTTTGTGCCTCGCCGCCACTCTGTCCAAGCCGTTGCGCCAAGGCGTTCGGCCACCAAGACAAGTAGGACAAACCCCGGCCGCACAAACAACAGCACAACAATTTCACACCGAATAGAGAGCAAAAATTCTAATGCAACATATTGATTTAATTTGATTTTTGCACCGCACCATCGGTCTGAATAATTTTACGCATCAAAAAAAGCGATTAGATTCGCCGCCACAGCCTCCCTTATGTTTTTAGCAGCGGCACCCTAAGTCGCGACTACAAAGGAGGATGCAATGAACGAGGACATACTCAAGAAAGTGCAGTCCAATCCCAAATTCAAGGAACTGGTGCACAAGAAAACCAGCCTGGGTTGGCAGCTCACCCTGATCATGCTGGTCATCTATTACGGTTTCATCCTGGTGCTGGCGTTCTCGCCGGCCACGCTGGGCCATCCGATCAGCGCCGGCGCCACCATGACCATAGGCATACCCATCGGCGTGCTGATCATCCTCTCGGCCTTCGTGCTGACCGGCATCTACGTCCGCCGCGCCAACACCGAATTCGACCTGCTCAACCAGCAAATCGTCGAGGAGTCCAAACAATGAAGCAACGCGTCTCGCAACTGGCCTGCGTCGCCGGCGTTCTACTGCCCTCCTTGGCCATGGCGGCCGGGACCATTGAGGGCGATGTCAAACAACAGGCCACCAACTGGCACGCCATCATCATGTTTCTGCTGTTTGTGGCGTTTACGCTATGCGTCACCTATTGGGCAGCTCGCCGCACCAAGTCCGCCAGCGACTTCTACGCGGCAGGCGGCGGCATCACCGGTTTTCAAAACGGCCTGGCGATCGCCGGCGACTATATGTCCGCCGCGTCCTTCCTCGGCATTTCCGCGATGGTGTTCGAAAAAGGCTACGACGGCCTGATCTACTCGATGGGCTTCCTGGTGGGCTGGCCGGTGATCCTGTTCCTGGTGGCCGAACGCCTGCGCAACCTGGGCAAATACACTTTCGCCGACGTCGCCTCCTACCGGCTGCAACAGACGCCGGTGCGCAGCTTCGCCGCTACCTCCACGCTGGTGGTGGTGGCCATCTACCTGATTGCGCAGATGGTGGGCGCCGGCAAGCTGATCCAGCTCTTGTTCGGCATGAGCTACACCTCCGCGGTGCTGATGGTGGGCGTGCTGATGGTGTGCTACGTGCTGTTCGGCGGCATGCTGGCCACCACTTGGGTACAAATCATCAAGGCGGTGCTGCTGTTGTCCGGCGCCACCTTCATGGCCATCATGGTGCTGGCCACCGTGGGATTCAGCCCGGAACTGATGTTTGAGAAAGCGGTGGCCGCGCATAGCAAGGGCATCGCCATCATGGCCCCAGGCAAAACAGATCCTATCGACTCGATCTCGCTGGGTCTGGCGCTGATGTTCGGCACCGCCGGCCTGCCCCACATCCTGATGCGCTTCTTCACCGTGTCCGACGCCAAAGAGGCGCGCAAGTCGGTGTTCTTCGCCACCGGCTTCATCGGTTACTTCTACATCCTCACCTTCATCATCGGCTTCGGCGCCATCATGCTGGTGCTGAACCAGCCGGGCATGATGGAAACCGTGGTCAAGAACGGCAAATCCGTCACCCAGCTGATCGGCGGCAACAATATGGCCGCGGTGCACCTGGCCGAAGCCGTGGGCGGCGACATGTTCCTGGGCTTCATCTCCGCGGTGGCCTTCGCCACCATCCTGGCGGTGGTGGCCGGCCTGGCGCTGTCCGGCGCCTCCGCGGTGTCGCACGACCTGTACGCCAGCGTGATCAAGAAAGGCAAAGCCAACGAGGCCGACGAAATCCGCGTGTCCAAAATCACCACCGTGGTGCTGGGCGTGGTGGCCATCGTGCTGGGCCTGGTGTTCGAGAAGCAGAACATCGCCTTCATGGTGGGCCTGGCCTTCTCCATCGCGGCCTCGGCCAACTTCCCGGTGCTGTTCCTGTCCATGTTCTGGAAAGGACTGACCACGCGCGGCGCGGTGATCGGCGGCTTCATCGGCCTCTTGTCCGCAGTGGTGCTGATCGTGCTGGGACCGACGGTCTGGGTGGAAGTGCTCAAGCACGAACACGCGGTGTTCCCGTACAAGAACCCGGCCATCTTCTCGATGACCCTGGCCTTCGTTTCCACCTGGCTGATCTCGGTGCTGGACAAATCCCGTCAGGCCGACGAGGAAAAAGCCAAGTTCGAAGCCCAGTTCGTGCGCGCGATGACCGGCATCGGCGCATCCGGGGCCTCCAAGCATTGACATTGACATAAGACCGGGCCGAGGATGTCGGCCTGCCTTAAACACCCACCGCGCCGCTCCAGCGGTTCCGGAGCGGCGGCATGACAATAAAGCTAATCCAGGAGAAGTTTATGTCCACGCTAGAATCCGTCCTTAAGGAAACCCGCAGCTTTCCGCCTTCCGACGATTTCCGCCAGAAAGCGGCGATCTCCGGAATGGAGGCGTACAACACGCTGTGCGAGCAGGCGGACGCAGATTACCTGTCGTTCTGGGGCGACCTGGCGCGCGACCTGATCACCTGGAAAAAACCGTTCACCCGCGTGCTGGACGACAGCCAAGCGCCGTTCTTCAAATGGTTCGACGACGGTGTGCTCAACATCTCCTACAACTGCCTGGACCGCCACCTGGCAGTCAACGCCAATCGCATCGCGCTGATTTTCGAGGCCGACGACGGCGCGGTCACCCGCGTCACCTATGCCGAATTGCACCGCCGCGTCTGCCAGTTCGCCAACGGCCTGAAGAGCCTGGGCGTGTCCAAGGGCGACCGCGTGGTGATTTACATGCCGATGGTGATCGAAGCCATCGTGGCGATGCAGGCTTGCGCGCGCATCGGCGCCATCCACTCCGTGGTGTTCGGCGGCTTTTCCGCCGGGGCGGTGCGCGACCGCGTCCAGGACGCCGGCGCCAAGCTAGTGATCACCGCCAACGAAGGCCTGCGCGGCGGCAAGAGCGTGCCGCTGAAAGCCACGGTGGACGAAGCACTGGCGATGGGCGGCTGCGACAGTGTCAAACACGTCGTCGCTTATCAGCGCACCCAAAACGCGGTCGCCTGGAGCGAGGGCCGCGACGTATGGTGGCACCAGCTGACCAGCGGTCAGCCGGAACAATGCGAACCGGAATGGATGAACGCGGAGGACCCGCTGTTCATCCTCTACACCTCCGGCTCCACCGGCAAGCCCAAGGGCATTCAGCACAGCAGCGCCGGCTATCTGCTGGGCGCCGCCAACAGCTTCCGCTGGGTGTTCGACTACAAGCCCAACGACGTGTTCTGGTGCACCGCCGACGTGGGCTGGATCACCGGCCACAGCTATATCTGCTACGGCCCTTTGGCCAACGGCGCCACTCAGGTGATTTTCGAAGGCGTGCCCACCTATCCGGACGCTTCCCGCTTCTGGCGCATGATAGAGCAGCACAAAGTCAGCATTTTCTACACCGCGCCCACCGCCATCCGCTCGCTGATCAAGCTGGGCGGGGACCTGCCCAAGCAGCACGATCTGTCCAGCCTGCGCCTGCTCGGCACCGTGGGCGAGCCGATCAACCCCGAAGCCTGGATCTGGTACCACGAAACCGTGGGCGGCGGCCGCTGCCCCATCGTGGATACCTGGTGGCAGACCGAAACCGGCTCTATCCAGATTTCGCCGCTGCCCGGCGCGGTGGCCACCAAGCCCGGTTCGTGCACGCTGCCGCTGCCCGGCATCATGGCCGACATCGTCGATGAGTCCGGCGCCCAGGTGGACCCAGGCCGCGGGGGGTTCTTGGTGATCAAGAAACCCTTCCCCAGCTTGGTGCGCACCATCTGGAATGATCCGGAGCGCTTCAAGAAAACCTATTTCCCGGAAGAATTCAACGGCCAGTACTACCTTGCCGGCGACTCCGCCAACCGCGACGAGAACGGCTATTTCTGGATCATGGGCCGCATCGACGACGTGTTGAACGTGTCCGGCCACCGCCTGGGCACCATGGAGATCGAATCCGCGCTGGTGGCCAACCCGCTGGTGGCCGAGGCCGCAGTGGTCGGCAAGCCGCATGAGGTGAAGGGCGAGGCGGTGGTCGCCTTCGTGGTGCTCAAGGGCGCTCGCCCGCAGGGCGAGGAAGCCAAGAAAGTGGCGGCCGAGCTGAAAAACTGGGTGGCGCACGAGATTGGCAAGATTGCCCAGCCGGACGACATCCGCTTCGGCGAAAACCTGCCCAAGACCCGCTCCGGCAAGATCATGCGCCGCCTGCTGCGCTCCATCGCCAAGGGCGAGGAGATCACCCAAGACGTGTCCACGCTGGAAAACCCGCAGATTCTGGAGCAGCTCCAACATCCGCTGTGATCAAGCCATCGTCGGCCTCACCCGCAGGAGCCGTCGCGCAAGCGACGGCTTTTTCATTCCTTTCGCGCCCTCATCGGCCATCCGGGTGTTGAAGCCATTCGCCGTAGCGTCGATAATTAGCGGTTTTTCAAGTGGAATCCGACAGCATGCCCGCTATCCCCCTGGTCGAAAGGATCGACGCCCTGCTGCCCCAGACCCAATGCGGACAATGCAGCCACGCCGGCTGCCGACCGTATGCGGAGGCGCTGGCGGAAGGCCGCGACCCGATCAACCGCTGCCCGCCGGGCGGCGACGACGGCATCCGGGCGCTGGCGGAGCTGCTGGGCCGGAACGTCATTCCCTTCGCCGCCGACGGCCCGCAGCCCAAACCGCGCGCGCTGGCCGTGATACGCGAAGACAGCTGCATAGGCTGTACCCTATGCATCCAGGCCTGTCCGGTGGACGCCATCGTAGGCGCCGCCAAGCAGATGCACACCGTCATCGCCGACGAATGCACCGGCTGCGAGCTATGCCTCGCGCCCTGTCCGGTGGACTGCATCGACTTGGTTCCGGTGGCCGACCCGGCCGACGGCGAGCGCGACCGCGTGATGGCGCGCGCCGCCCAGGCCCGCATGCGCTACGAAAGACGCCAAGCGCGAAAAACGCGCGATCAAGAGGACAAGGCCAGACGCTTGGCCGAGCGCGCCGCGGTAAGCGCCGCGCCGCCTCCCCCGACCGCAACGCCGGTCGCCGCGGCCGCCCCCGTGCAGGCGGCCGACAAAAACGAATTGATCCGCAAGGCGATGGAACGCGCCGCCGCGATGCGCGCCGCCCGCGAACAAGCAGACAAGGACAAGCCGTGAATGCCGTCAAACGCAAAGAAATATTCGCCCGTCTGCGCGACGCCAACCCTCACCCCACCACCGAGCTGGAGTACAGCAGCCCGTTCGAACTGCTGATCTCGGTGCTGCTGTCGGCACAGGCCACCGACGTCGGCGTCAACAAGGCCACGCGCCGGCTCTACCCCGTGGCCAACACCCCGGCGGCCATGCTGGCGCTGGGAGAAGAATCGCTGGCGGACTTCATCAAGACCATAGGCCTGTACAAAACCAAGGCCAGAAACGTGATCGCCACCTGTCGCCTGCTGCTGGAAAAGCACGGCGGCGAAGTGCCGCAAACCCGCGAGGCCTTGGAGGCTCTGCCCGGCGTCGGTCGCAAAACGGCCAACGTGGTGCTGAACACTGCTTTCGGCCAGCCCACCATCGCGGTGGACACCCATATTTTCAGGGTATCCAACCGCACCCGGATCGCGCCCGGCAAAGACGTGCGAGAAGTCGAGGATAAGCTGGTAAAATACATCCCCGACGAATTCAAAATCGACGCGCATCACTGGCTGATCCTGCTCGGACGCTATGTCTGCAAAGCCAGGAAGCCGGAATGCGAGCGCTGCGTCATCGCCGACCTCTGCGAATATCCGGCAAAAACCGTTATGATTAAAGACAACTGAATCAAATACTGGAAAAACTCTGGTTCCGCCCTTATTTTCCGCATAGACATCAACCTAAAAGGATAGCCTGTGACAACGTATCTGCGCACCCTGGTTGGCGCCTTGCTCGCAGCCTCGTTGCTGTCCGGCTGCGACAAGGTCGAGCGCTTCTTCAAAGGCAACTCCCAGCCCGCGCCGGTCGCCATTCCCGCACAGCAGGATGGCCGCGTCGCCATGCTGCTGCCGGACTTCACTCAATTGGTCACCCGCGACGGACCGGCGGTAGTAAACATCCAGGCCAGCCGCGAAGAGAGCGCCGGCGCCCAAGCCAGCAACCTGCCGATTCCCGTGCCGGAAGACGACCCGCTGTACGACTTCTTCCGCCGCTTCATCCCCAATCATCCGCCTCAGCGCGAACAGCCGCAGGAAGAAAGCGTCTCCTTCGGCTCCGGCTTCATCATCAGCGCCGACGGCTACATTCTGACCAACGCCCATGTGGTGGCGGACAGCCAGCAGGTCAAGGTGATGCTGACCGACAAGCGCGAGCTGCGCGCCAAGCTGGTGGGCGTGGACAAGCGCACCGACGTGGCCTTGCTGAAAGTGGCGGCGGCGGACCTGCCGGTGGTCAAGATAGGCAGCCCGGCGGACTTGAAGGTCGGCGAATGGGTAGCCGCCATCGGCGCGCCGTTCGGCTTCGACAACACCGTCACCGCCGGCATCGTCTCGGCCAAGGGCCGCAGCCTGCCGGACGAGAACTTCGTTCCCTTCATCCAGACCGACGTGGCGATCAACCCCGGCAACTCCGGCGGCCCGCTGTTCAACCTGCGCGGCGAAGTGGTGGGCATCAACTCGCAGATTTACAGCCGTTCCGGCGGCTTCATGGGTATTTCCTTCGCCATCCCCATAGACTTGGCGATGAGCGTGGTCGATCAGCTCAAAGCCAAGGGCAAGGTCAGCCGCGGCCAGTTGGGCATCAACATCCAGGAAGTGACCCAGGAACTGGCGCAGTCCTTCGGCCTTCAGCGTCCCAGCGGCGCGCTGGTGGTTCGCGTCGATCCCAAGGGGCCGGCCTCTCGCGCCGGCCTGCAAGCCGGCGACATCATCCTGAAGCTGGACGGCAAAGCGATAGAAAGCTCCAAGGATCTGCCGGTGCAGGTCGGCTCGTTGCAGCCGGGCACCAAGATCAAGCTGACGGTGTGGCGCAAGGGCGTGGAAAAGGAGCTGGAAGCCACGCTGGCGGAACTGGCGCAGGACGCGCCAAGCACGCAACAACCTCAGGAGGAAAGCTCGCCGCAGGGCTTCCAGTTCGGCAAACTGGGCCTGACGCTAAGCGAATTAACGCCTAACCAGCGCTCGGAGCTGGGCGTGCGCGGCGGCTTGCTGGTCCAGAAAGCGCAAGGCCCCGCCGCCCGTTCCGGCCTGCAGGCGGGCGATGTGATCCTGGGCTTGAACCAGGTCGAAGTCTCCACCATCGCCAACTTCGAAAAAGCCTTGGCCAGCGCCAAAGGCCATATCGCCCTGCTGGTGCGACGCAACGAGGCCGTATTGTTCGTGCCTCTGCGGCTGGAATAAACCCCCGCCTCAATACGCAACGCCTAAAGCCGCCGTCAGGCGGCTTTTTCATTTCTCCGGCATATCGCCCGCGCACCCGCGCTGCTAGGATTAAGCTTTCGCCATCCGCCCACAGGAGAGCCACCATGGACTTTCACACTGCCGATCTATGCGATCAGTTCGACGAGCAACTTCAGGTATTGATGCCCTCCCTGCAACGCTACGGCGGCCAGGCCCGCTTTTTTGGCCGCATCGAAACCCTGAAGCTGTTTGAGGACAACAGCCTGGTCCGGGAAGCGCTGAGTCAGAACGGCGCCGGCAAGGTGCTGGTGGTGGACGGCGGCGGCTCGCTGCGCTGCGCGCTGCTGGGCGATCAACTGGGCGTGCTGGCGGTGGCCAACGGCTGGGCCGGCGTGGTGATCAATGGTTGCATCCGCGACTCCGCCGCTTTGAACAAACTGGCGCTGGGCATACGCGCGCTAGGCGTCCATCCGCGAAAATCGGTGAAGCGCGGCGAAGGCCAGCGTAATCTGAGCGTGGAGTTCGGCCAGGTGCGCTTCAGCCCCGGCCACTGGTTGTACGCCGACGAGGACGGCGTGGTCGTCGCGCCGGGCGCGCTGCACCCTGCGCCGTGACGCGCGGGTTCATAGCCTGTTTGCGATCCGCCTCGGGCAGGTAAACGCGCCCCGCTCAAGAGGGCTGGTCTAGCGGATGCGCACTCCGCTTCCTCAGCCCTCTTCGCTCTTGCTCGCGGGATCGTAAACGCGCTGTTCAAGCCTCGCTGCGTTGATAGATGGGCAGTTCTTGCTGCGCGGCGGGGCTGCCCCAGGGCAGGTGATGTTCCCACCAGATATGTCCGGCCGGCGCCACCCATTCCGGATGGTCCAGCGAAGACACGGTGATGTCGAGCTCCTCAGGATCAGACTCATGGCGATAAGTCAGGGTGGAGCCGCAATGCGGACAGAAACCGCGGCTGACCGCCGCCGAGGAGTGATAAAGCACCGGTTTTTCACCGCGCCAATCCAGATCGGCCACGCGAACGGTGAACCAGGTAACGAAGGCAGCCCCGCTGGCTCGGCGGCAGCTTTTGCAATGGCAGTGCACCACATCGTAAGGCTCGGCGCGCAAACGGTAGCGCACCGCGCCGCACAGACAACCTCCAGTCAGATTCTGGCTCGCGCTCATGATGCTTCCCTCGCTGCGGGGTTGACGATGGATTCAGAAACGGCGGCCCCCGCCAGCCCAAACCGGCAGTCAGACACCTCCGCTTTTTAAATATGATTCACCGCCGCCGCCAACGACAAGCCCAAGCGGCAAATTAAGCGGGCCGCCGCCGCCAAGCTGATGTTGTGCCGCAACAAAAAAGCAACGGCCGCCCTGAGGCGGCCGCTAATGGGCGAAACCGGAGATGGATCAGGCCGCCTGCGTCGGGGTTGCGCCCTTGACCTCGGTCATCTGGTTGCCGGCGTCCACGAATACCAGCTTGGGCTGGTGATCCTTCAGCTCCACGGCCTCGTACTGGGCGAAGGAGGCGATAATCAGCAGATCTCCCGGCGCGGCGCGGCGCGCGGCGGAACCGTTGACCGAGATGGTCCCGGAACCGCGTTCGGCCTTGATCGCGTAGGTGGCGAAACGCTCGCCGTTGGTGACGTTCCAGATCTGCACTTCTTCGTACTCCAGAATGTCCGCCGCTTCCAGCAGGTTCTCGTCGATCGCGCAGGAACCGATATAGTGCAACTCGCTGTGCGTGGTGGTTACCCGGTGGAGCTTGGATTTGAGCATATTGCGCTGCATGATTGCATCCTTCGTCCGCTGATCAGCGGAACACTTCGATGTTGTCGATCAGGCGGGTGCGCCCCAGTCGGGCGGCCGCCAGCACCACCAGGCGTTTTTCGCCGGCGTGCGCCACCGCCAGGGTGTCGGCCTGGCGAATTTCCACGTAATCCACTATCCAGCCGGCTTGGGCCAGATCGTCGCGCGCGATCTGCTCCAACGCCGCGTAGTCATGGTCGCCGTCCTGCAGCCGCTGCCGCACCTGCGTCAGGTTGCGGTACAAGCGCGGCGCCTCGGCGCGCTCTTCCGCGCTCAGATAACCGTTGCGCGAGGACAGCGCCAGGCCATCGTCGGCGCGGCCGGTGTCCACCGGCACGATCTCGATCGGCGAGTTCAGGTCGTCCACCATTGCGCGGATCACATGCAGCTGCTGGAAGTCCTTCTTGCCGAAGCAGGCCAGATCCGGCTGCACGATGTTGAACAGCTTGGTCACCACGGTGGCGACGCCGCGGAAGTGGCCGGGCCGGAAGGCGCCGCACAGCTCGTTCTGGATATTCGGCGGCTCCACGTTGAAGTCCTGGCGCACGCGCGGATACAGCTCCTGCTCCTCTGGGAAGAACAAGGCATCCACGCCGGCGGCGCGCAGCTTGTCGCAATCGGCGTCGAAAGTGCGCGGATAAGCGCCGAAGTCCTCGCCCTGGCCAAATTGCAGCCGATTGACGAAGATGCTGACCACGACCTTGTCGGCGCGTTCCCGCGCCGCCTTGACCAGAGCCAGATGGCCAGCATGTAGATTGCCCATGGTGGGCACGAAGGCGAGCTTGCCCGCCTGGCGACGCCAGGCGCGCATCTCCGCCACGGTACGAATGATTTCCATTGTTTGATGTCCTGGGCAGAGCCGATCAGAAAGTATGTTCCGCCGCCGGGAAGGACTTGTCCTTCACCGCCTGCACATAGGCCTGCACCGCGCCTTGGATACTGCCGGCTTCAGCCATGAAGTCCTTGACGAAACGCGCCTTTTTGCCCGGGTACACGCCCAGCATGTCGTGCAGCACCAGCACCTGGCCGGACACGTCGACGCCGGCGCCAATGCCTATGGTGGGGACGGAAACCGACTCGGTGATCTCGCGCGCCAGTTCCGCCGGCACGCACTCCATCAGCACCAGGCTGGCGCCCGCGGCGGCATGCGCCTTGGCGTCGTCGACGATGCGGCGCGCGTCTGCCTCGCTCTTGCCCTGCACTCGATAGCCGCCGAAGGTGTTGACGAACTGCGGCGTCAGGCCGATGTGGGCGCACACCGGTACGCCGCGCTCCACCAGGAAGCGGGTGGTGTCGGCCATATAGGCGCCGCCTTCCAGCTTCACCATGTGCGCGCCGGCCTGGATGATCCGGGCGGCATGGGCAAACGCCTGTTGCGGGCTTTCCTGATAAGCGCCGAAAGTCATGTCGCCCAGCACCATAGCCTGCTTGGCGCCGCGCGCCACGCAACGCACGTGGTAGAGCATTTCCTCTTCGGCCACCGGCAGCGTGGAATCTATGCCCTGCACCACCATGCCCAACGAATCCCCCACCAGCAGAATTTCCACCCCGGCTTGCTCCAGCAAGGCGGCGAAGCTGGCGTCGTAACAGGTCAGCATGGCGATCTTCTGCCCTTCCTGCGCCATTTTCTGCAGGGTGTTGACGGTAATTTTCATGCCCGTTCTTCCTCGTTCAGTCGTCCATATCAACCGGCGGGGCGCTTAAAACCTGTTTACGATCTGCAGGGCATCAGCGATACGGCGTTGAAAACGGTTACGCACCCCTTGTACATTCCGTTTTCTCAGCCGCAAGGCCTTGTCTCGCTCTAGCTCGCTAGATCGGAAAACAGGCTCTGAACGCGCGGCGGCTCAGACGCTCTTGTTGAAATAGTTGCGCTGGCCTCGCGCTTCGCTGATGCAGCGGATCAGCAGTTCGAAGTCTTCGTCCCCGTCTACCAGATTCAGGTGATCGGTATTGACGATCAGCAGCGGCGCGGCCTCGTACTGATGGAAAAATTCGCTGTAGGCTTGATGCACGCGCTTCAGATAGCCTTCGGGGAAATTGACTTCGTACTCCGCCGCCCGCGCGGCCACCCGGCTCAGCAGGTTTTCCTCGGAAGCCTGCAAATAGATCACCAGATCCGGCACAGGATGTTCCGGCATCGCCAGCGACGCCAGGCGCTTGTACAGCGCCAGCTCGGCTTCGTCCAGATTGATCTTGGCGAACAGCGCGTCCTTCTCGAACAGGAAGTCCGACACCAGCGGGCTGGCCAGCAGTTCGCCGTTCAGCATGCTCTTGGCCATATCGGCGCGTTGCAGCATGAAGGACAGCTGGGTGGACAGGCCGTGAGCCGGCAGGTTGCGGTAGAAGCGCGGCAGGAAAGGATTGGCGGCGGGATCTTCCGCCAGCAGGCGCACGCCCCAGTATTCCGACAGTCGGCGCGCCAGAGAGGATTTGCCCGCGCCGATCGGCCCTTCGACCACGACATAACGCAATTGACTCATCGCTCGCTTCCTCTTAGCTAGTTGTTTCGAGACGCTCCACGCCTTGATCCGCGAGTCCGGCGGCCAATTCGCCGGCCGTGCCCAGCGCCGGCAGCGCCAGACCGGGGGCGATCTCCGCCAGCGGGATCATGACGAAGCCGCGCAAATGCATGCGTGGATGCGGCAGGGTCAGGTCTTCGTCGCTCTGGGCGACGCCGCTGTAATACAGCAGATCCAGATCCAACACCCGCGGCGCGTTGCGGAAGGTGCGCACCCGGCCGAACTCGGCCTCTATCGCCAGCAAGCTGCGCAATAATTCGCGCGGCGCCAACGCGGTGTTCACTTCCGCAACGGCGTTGATGAAATCCGGTTGATCGGCAAAGCCCACCGGCGCGGTGCGGTACAGGGCGGATTGCCGCGTCAGCTCGGTGTCGGGCAAGGCGGCGATCGCGGCCAGCGCGGCGCGGATTTGCGCCGCCGGCTGTTCAAGGTTGCTGCCCAGCGCGATGAAAGCCTGCGCCACTTAGGCCTCTCCGCCCGATTCGCCCGCGGCTTTGCGGCGGTTGGCGGGACGGCGGCGGCGGCGTTTCTTGGCCGGGTCCGGCTCGCCGCTGGCCTTGGCGATTTCCAGCAGCTGCTCGCGTTCTTCCTCGTCCGCGCGCTGGAAGTCGTTCCACCAGCCCACCAACTTCATATCCACCTCGCCGGCTTCGCCGCGCAGCGCGAAGAAATCGTAAGCGGCGCGGAAACGCGGCTGCTCCAGGAAGCGATAAGCGCGCTGACCGCTGCGGCTGTCGAAACGCGACTGCAGCATCCAGATTTCGCGCATGGTCACGCTGAAACGGCGCGGGATGGCAAAGTCGTTGTCCTGCTCGGACTCCACGTCGGCAATCGCTTGCGCCAGCGCGTACACCGCGCGGTCGCCGGCGTTCACACGCTTCTGCCAGCGCTGGTGCACCTGCTTCCACAGCAGGGTGGCCAGCAGGAAACCCACCGACACGGGCTTGTCGGCGCGGATGCGCTGATCGGTGCTTTCCAGGCCCAACTTCAAGAACAAATCGTCGCCCTTGTCGTCCAGCACCGCGTCCAGCAGCGGGAACACGCCGCGCGCCATGCCTTCTTCGCGCAGCTTCTTCAGGCAGCCGTAGGCTTGGCCGGACATCAGCAGCTTGAGCATTTCATCGAACAGGCGCGCCGGCGGCTCCTTCTTCAGCAGATGAGCGTGGGTGCGGATGGGCTTGCGGGTGGCGTCGTCGATCTCGAAGCCCAGCTTGGCCGCCAGACGCACCGCGCGCAGCATGCGCACCGGGTCTTCCTGATAACGGCGGGCCGGCTGGCCTATCATCACCAGCTTGCGGGCGCGCAAGTCCTTGACGCCGTGGTGATAGTCGATGACGGTTTCGTCGGACGGATCGTAGAACAGCGCGTTCACGGTGAAGTCGCGACGGTGAGCGTCCTCTTCCTGGCTGCCAAAGCTGTTGTCGGCCATGATGCGGCCGGTTTCATTGGTGTCGTCCACGGAGCCGCCGCGGAAGGTAGTCACCTCGATGGTTTCCTGCCCCATCATCACATGGACGATGCGGAAACGCCGGCCGATGATGCGGGAACGGCGGAACACCCGGTGCACTTCCTCCGGCGTCGCGTTGGTGGCGACGTCGAAATCCTTCGGCGACACGCCCAACATCAAGTCGCGCACGGCTCCGCCCACCACATAGGCGGAAAAACCGGCCTCCTGCAGTCGGGTGGTGACTTTCAGCGCAGCGGAGCTGAGCTGGTCTCGGCGGATGCCGTGTTGCGGCAGAGGAATCACGCGCGCCTTGGTGCGGCGCTTGCCCATGCCGGCGGGCAGGTCCAGTACTTTACGGATAAACTTGCGGATCATTATTGAGAAAGATAGTCGACTTGGAATGCCAGGATTCGCAAGACTAGTAGGTAGTCAAGCCGGCGATTATATCCCTATTCTTTGCAGAAAATACAATTCGCCGCCATATACCGCCCCATAGCCGCCTCCACGGCCGCCAATTGCCCCCTATCGACGATAGGCATACAATCGCTGCCGATTCGCCGACTCCGACAAGACCCCTCCCGTGCGCCCTACTCTCAGCTTCCATCTTCAGACCATTCCCAACGTGCCCGCCATCCGCCAGCTCTATGAGCTGGACGGCGAGATCGGGGAGGCCGACGTCGCCGATTTCGTGCTGCAGCGCTGCCGCGCCCAAAGCGGCACCGACTTCATCCCCTTCCATTTGCACCGCGTGATCGCCATCGCCGGCGTACTGCAGCAGGATGGACACACCCGCCTCGTCCAACGGCTCGCCGTCGATGCCGGCGACGAAGCCGCGATGCTGACGGACTGGCTAACCCTGCTGCGCGACAGCCGGGCGCAGTTGATCAGTTGGGACGGCTCTCGGCTGGAACTGCCGGTGTTGCTCCATCGCGCGCTGGCGCTGGGCTTGCAACTGCCGGAACAGCTCCGCGCCGGCCGGACGCCGGACGCGCATTGCGCGCTGAGCGAGATCCTGAGCGGCGGCCATGCCGAACTGGCCACTCCCTTGGGCGAGCTGGCTCGTCTGTGCGGCCTGCCCGGAGAAGCCGAACTCAACGGTCCTCGACGCTGGGAACTGTACCGAGCCGGCAACGCCGGCGCGCTCGCCGAACACAATGCGCGCCAGGCCGCCAGCTGCCATCTGCTGTGGCTGCGCCAGCAATGGGTGGAGGGCGCGCTGGCCCCGGCCACCCATCAAGCCTGTAGACAAAGCTTGCGCGCCGCCGTCGCCGCGCAACCGGAACCGCACTGGCGCGGCTGGCTGGCCGACTGGCGCGAGGACGCCCCGCAAGGGGATTGACAGCCAAAAGCCAAAGGCATAGGCTGACGTTCATGCGCCGATTTGACACAGCTTGCGGGCGCTTAACAAATGCCAGCTAAAGCGTCAAACCGGTCAACCCGCTTGCGCTCTTAGTCGTAGGCGGGTTTTGTTTTACCCGTACAGGCAGTTAAGCAAACCAATCGCTTCGGATCGATGCATGAGCCGCGCCCCGTTTCTGTTTCGGGCATGCGCGGCAGGCGCCGAGTTAAAGACAACTTGCAGGGCGCCCAAAAATCCTGCTAAAGCGTCGCCGGCGAAACCCAGAACCGGCGCGCCAACCGCGACCGAACCAACTGGAGACCGCCATGTACGACTGCCTGCAAGATAGCTATACCGATTTCTCTTTTGCCAATTTCGACGCCGTGGGAAGACCTCGCCCCCTTTGCGGCAGCCTGAGCGCCTCTCCGCTCACGCCGGCCGACGCCCCCGCCCTGCAACAGCTGGCGGATTTCGCCCATGAACTGGGCTACGAACTGGAACGCAACGGCGAACAGCTGACCGTGCGGGACATTTCGCTGGTGGACGCGCTCAGCATCAACGCCCGCTTTGGCGGCGAACTGCTGATCAGCTGCGATCTGCGCCGCGACCCTCCCGCGCGCTTCTGATCTGACACCACCGCCCGCTCCCGCTCCGCCGGGAGCGCTCCGCGCGTCCGTCTCGCTCCTTGCCGCCCCATTGTCATGGCGCGACAAAGACAAGCCCGCCCCGCAGCCGGTATAATGGCCAGTTCTCCGAGCCATCCCGCCCTACTCCCATGCTGTTTGAAATCAATCGCGCCCCGTGCGGGGCCGTGCTGCTGGAAGCCCGTCAAATCAGCCGGCTGGCCTTGCCGATGATGATCGCTCAGATCGCGCAGGTGGCCACCGCCTTCGTCGACACCGTGATGGCGGGCCGCGTCAGCACCGACGATCTGGCCGCCGTCTCCCTGGGCGCCAGCGTTTTCATCACCTTCTACGTCACGCTGATGGGCATCGTCACCGCGCTCAATCCCATCCTGGCTCACCAGCTGGGCGCCGGCGAGCACGACAAATTCAAGGACACCGCGCGCCAGGGCCTGTGGTTCGGCCTGCTGATCGGCCTCTTGGGCGCGGCGATGATGGTGGCGCTGGAGCCGGCGCTGCGGTTGTGGCTGCACCTGCCGCCGGAAGTGATCGACAAGGTGATGCTGTTCATCACCGGCGCCGCGGTGGGCATGCCGGCGGCGATGACCCACCGCGCGCTGCACGCCTACGCGTCCAGCCTGGGCCGCCCCAAGGCCATCATGGTGGTCAGCCTGCTGGCGCTGGCGCTGAACGTTCCGCTCAACTACATCCTGATCCACGGCCTGTTCGGCCTGCCCAAGCTGGGCGGCGCCGGCTGCGGCTGGGCCACCGGCATCGTGTTCTGGTTCAATTGTCTGGCCCTGCTCGCCTATGTCAGCTGGCACCGCAATTTCCGCCAGTTCCGGCTGCTGGAACGCCTGCGCGGCCCGGACTGGCGCATGTACCGCGGCTTCCTCAAGCTGGGCGTGCCCATCGGCCTGTCCTTCTTCGTGGAAGTCAGCCTGTTCTCCTTCATCGCACTGCTGATTGCCGAACTGGGCACCGTGGTGGTCGCCACCCACCAATCCGTGCTCAATTTTTCCAGCATCATCTACATGCTGCCGCAGAGCGTGGCCACCGCGATGTCCGTGCGCGTCGGCCATCATGTCGGTGCCGGCGACTACCGCGCCGCCCGCTTCAGTTCCGGAGTAGGCCTGCTGCTGGGTCTGAGCATGGCCTTCTGCGCGATGCTCGTGGTGCTGCTGTTCCGAGAACCCATCATGCGCATGTACACGCCGGACCCGCGCGTGATCGCGATGGGCTCCACCCTCTTGCTGTTCGCCGCTGTCTACCAGCTAACCGACGCCGCCCAAACCATCGCCTCCGGCGCCTTGCGCGGCTACAAGCTGACCACGGTGCCGATGGTCATTCACATCCTGTCGTTCTGGTGCGTAGGCCTGGGCCTGGGCATCACCCTGGGCCTGACCGACTGGCTGACCAAGAAGCCCATGGGCGTGTTCGGCTTCTGGACCGCGCTGGTGATCAGCCTGAGCGTGGCCGCGCTGTTCCTGACCCGCTACCTGGCGGGCGAAAGCCGCCGCCGCCTGCATCGACAACTTCAAACGGAACCGGCGCCATGAGCCTGAGCTACAGCCACCATCATCCGCTCAAATCGCTGAACACCTTCGGCATGGACGCGCGCGCGCGCGACTTCTGCCTACTGGACGCGCTCTCCGATCTGCCGGCGCTGCTGGACAGCCCGGCCTACCGCGCCGGCCCGGTGCTGTGGCTGGGCGGCGGCAGCAATCTGCTGTTCACCCGCGACTATGCCGGCCTGGTGGTCAAACTGGAGCTGCGCGGCATCCGCCTGCTGGAAGAAAGCGGCGACGACGTGATCGTCGAAGCGGCCGCCGGCGAAAACTGGCACGGCTTCGTGCTCCACACCCTGAGCCAGGGCTGGTACGGACTGGAAAATCTGAGCCTGATCCCCGGCACCGTCGGCGCCAGCCCAATTCAAAACATCGGCGCCTACGGCGTCGAGGCCAAGGACTACATTCATCAAGTGGTCTGCGCCGACCTTGATCACGGCGGCGCCGAACTGACGCTGGACAAGACCGACTGCCGCTTCGGCTATCGCGACAGCGTGTTCAAACACGAGGCCGCCGGCCGCCTGCTGGTCACCGCGGTGCGCTTCCGCCTGTCGCGCGCGCCGCGGCTGCGCACCGGCTACGGCGACATCCAGCAAGAACTGGACGCCGCCGGCATTGCCGCGCCCACGCCGCAAGACGTCAGCGACGCGGTGATCCGCATCCGCTCGAGCAAACTGCCCAATCCGGCCGAGCTGGGCAACGCCGGCAGCTTCTTCAAAAACCCGGTGCTGCCGGCGGAACAGGCGCAGGCGCTGCTGGCGCGCCATCCAGCGATGCCGCACTACCCCGCAGCCGACGGCAAGGTCAAGCTGGCCGCCGGCTGGCTGATCGACCAATGCGGGCTGAAAGGCCATCGCGACGGCGACGCCGGCGTGCACGCGCGCCAGGCCCTGGTGCTGGTCAATCACGGCGCCGCCAGCGGCGAACAGATGCGCGCGCTGGCCGACAAGGTGCGCGCCGAGGTCCGACAGCGCTTTGGCGTGGAGCTGGAGCCGGAACCCATCATTCTCTAAAACAGCTGGCGCGAAACCCTCGCGCTCTCGACAAAAGGCGAAACGATGAATTCAAGCGTAGATGTGCTGGTATTCGATCTGGGCGGGGTATTGGTGGACTGGAACGGCATCGATCCGCTAGTGCGGCTTTCTAAGGGCAAGCTGAACCCGGAACAAGCCCGGCGCTTCTGGATGGAAACGCCGTGGATCGCCAAGCTGGACACCGGCGCCTGCACGCCGGAAGCGTTTAGCGCCGCGATGGCGGAACACCTGGGACTGGACATCGACGCGGCGGAAATGACCGCGCAACTGGACAGCTGGCTGCGCGGCGCCTTCCCCGGCGCGGCGGAAATGCTGGCCCAGCTTGGCCGCCATCGCCTGGCCGTGCTCAGCAACAACAACGCGCTGCACTGGGACAAAATCGAACGCGAATTTGATCTGCTGCACCATTTCGACCGGCTATTCGCCTCCCATCTGATCGGCCTGCGCAAGCCGGACGACGAGGTATACCGTCATGTACAGCAGGAACTGGACGTGGCCCCGCAACGCATCGCCTTTTTCGACGACAACATAGAATGCGTGGACGCCGCCCGCCGCGCCGGCTGGCAAGCTTTTCACACCAAAGGCTTGGACCAGGTGCAGGCCGCGCTGCGCGCCAACGGCTGGCTGAACGCCGTCTAGCGCTAGAACAGGCCACCGGCCTTGCAGAAGATCGCCACCACCGTCAGCAGGCCAATCAGCCAGGACAGCGAGCGCAGGCTGGCCTGGTCGGCCAGATACAACAAGCCGTGCGCCACCCGCGCCGCGATGAACACCGCGGCGGCGGCGTCCAGAAACGCCGACGGCGCATGCATACCCCACCCCACCAGCACCGCGGCGGCGAAGGTCGGGAACGCCTCCCAGGCGTTCTGCTGCGCCCAATTGGCTCGCTGTCGGTAACCGCTGACTTGGGCCATCGCCTCTCGCGGCTTGTGGTTGTCCACCCGCGAACCAGCCTTGGCCACCCCGGCCCAGATCAATGGCAGCAAAGCCGCCAGCAAGATGCTCCATAACGCAAACGGCATAACATTCTCCTATGTTGATCCAGCATCTAAGAACCTGTTCATAGCCTGCTGCACTTCAGCGATACGGCGTTGAAAGCGGCTTCAAAATGCTCATGTACCGTGTGTACACTCCGCTTTTTCAGCCGTTTTTGCCTTGTCTCGCCCTAGCTCGCGAGACTTTGAACAGGCTCTAACAGAGGCTGCTTACGATATTGCGAGCCAAGCGAGACAAGGCGTTGCGCTTGAAGAAGCAGAATGCGCAGTTGGTTCATCAGCACTCTGAAACCGTACTCGCCGTATCGCCGCTCGCGACGCGCAGCGGATGGTAAACCCCTTCTCACGGCGCGCGGCGTCTATGTCCCAGATAGCGCCCGTCGTCGAAGGTGGCCACCCATTCCGGCCGGTAAACCACCAACACCGCCGCCAGCAAACCAGTGGTGAAGGCCTCCGACCATGACAATAAAAAATAGAACGGAAGCGTCTCCTCCAGCAACTGGTCCCAGGGATAGGCGCCGGCCAGCCCCAAGGCCAACAGCCCGGACAAACCGGCTGTGAACATGCCGGCCCCGCCGGCGAGGAAGCCGTTGACGAAGACGTAAACGAACAGATTGCTGGGCAAGGCGCGCTGACTCAAGCGCAGCGCCGCGGCGGACAGCGCCACCGGCGGCACAATCATGCTCAGATAATTCAGGCCCAGCGCCTGCGGATCGGCCTGTCCGCTCAAAGCCAGCGCCAGCAAGGGCAGCGCCAGCGCCAGCAAAGCCAGCCACGGCCCCATCAGCAGGGTGAACAAGCCGGCGCCCAGCAAATGGAAGGACAAGCCCGGCGCCACGCCGCCGCGCAACAGCCACAGGGCCAGCGCCAACACGCAGGCACCCATCCAGGCGTTGCAGGCTGGCAAGGGCAAAGCGCGCCAGGCCACCCGCCGCGCCGCCAGCGCCAACAAAGATAAAGCCGCGCCATTGCTCAGCCAAAGCGCGACGTCGGGAAAAAACGATGCGGGCAAATCCATGACCTACCTATCGGCTTGATTATCCATTTCGAATGATACCAGAGCATGCGCACCAACCCGTCTCCATTGGGTACAATGACGTTTTCTTGGAGAGCCCCGCATGCCCGCTTTGCCCGCCCCTCACCTGATCGCCCAGCACGTCGCCGCCGCCCTGGCCGAAGACATCGGCCGTTGCGACTGGACCGCCCTGCTGATTCCCGAACACAGCGCTGGCGCGGCGCGCGTGATTGCGCGCGAGGCGGCTACGCTGTGCGGCCAGGCCTGGTTCGACGAGTGCTTCCGTCAGGTCGACCCCCGTTGCCGAGTGGAATGGCTGGCCGCAGAAGGCGAGCAAGTCGCCGCCGGCGCCGTGCTGTGCAACATCGCCGGCCCGGCGCGCGCGCTGCTAAGCGCGGAACGCTCCGCGCTCAACTTCCTGCAGACCCTGTCCGCGGTCGCCAGCGAAACCCGCCGCTACGTCGACGCCGTGGCAGGCACCCGCGCCCGGATACTGGACACGCGCAAGACCATGCCCGGACTACGGCTGGCGCAAAAATACGCGGTAACGGCGGGCGGCGGCGACAATCAGCGCGTCGGCCTGTTCGACGGCATCCTGATCAAGGAGAACCACATCATGGCCGCCGGCGGCATCGCCTCCGCGCTGCGGGCCGCGCAACAGCTGGCCCCAGCCGACGTCAGCCTGCAGATCGAGGTGGAAACGCTGGAACAACTGGAGGAAGCGCTGCGCCACGGCGCCAAGCTGGCGCTGCTGGACAATATGTCGCTGGAGCAAATGCGCGAGGCAGTGCGCTTGACCGCCGGCCGCGCGCTGTTGGAGGCGTCCGGCGGGGTGGACTTCGACACTGTGCGCGCGATAGCGGAAACCGGGGTCGACCGCATTTCCGTGGGCAAGCTGACCAAGGACATCCGCGCCGTCGATCTCTCGATGCGCTTCACCGCGACCTGACGCTCCCCAGGCCCGCCCGCTGGCGGTGGGCCCCTGTCATACTTCGTCGCCTAGCGCTATAACTGGTTCATAACCCCCAATAACGAGCGTCATGGACTTCAACCTCCGAAAACGGAACAAGCGCCCGGCACGCTATGCGATCTGGGGTTCCATCCTCTTCCTGCTTGCCACTCTGACCTTGGTGGCCCTGGAACTGCTCAACACCTACCACCAGGAAGAGGAAAACGCGCTGCGACAGGCCAACGGCCTCAGTCAACTGCTGGCCGAGCGGCTGGCAGCCGGCGTCAGCGAAGCCGGGTTGATCCTGCAAAACACAAGTCAACTGCCACAAGTCCAAACCCTGCTGCACACCGGAAAAAGCAGCGAGGACGGACAACAAAAACTGTATCAACAGCTGCAACAGCAACTGCAGCTGGCGCCCTATCTGAGCCGGATCGAAATCATAGACAGCGCCTGCCAAGCCATCTTCACCAGCCGTCAGGCCACCATCGTGCGACAGCCTCACAATGAATTCTGCCGCTGGCTGCATCGAAACGAAGACCCGGAAAACAATTACACCGCCGCCCAACACAACCCCGAGCAACACGGCATCGTCCTGGCCAGCAAGCTGCGCGACGACAGCGGAAATGTCATAGGCATGGCCGCCGGCGTCATCGCCAACAATTTTTTCCAGGACGAAGTCTCACGCGTCACTGTGGGCGAACACGGGGAAATTCTGGTGCTGGACCAACGCCAGCTGATGGTGGCGCGCTGGCCCAAACCGCCCAAGGGGCTGGAACGGCAGTTCCGGCCGCTACAGCCGGCCAAACTGCTCAGCCGCGACGGCAACCAGGCGCAATTCAGCGCGCCGTCCAATATCGATGGCGTCACCCGCCTATACAGCCAAAGCCAGACGGGTCGCTACCCGTTTCAAGTGGCAGTGGGCATCGCCCGCAAGGATTTCACCCGATCGGTGCAGGAAAAGGCGATGCTGGCGCTGCTGGGCTGGCTGTTCATCGCCGGCATGACGCTGCTGGCCTTGCGCAATTATCTATCCAACCTGCGTCAGCACACCTTGCTGAGCCGTAGTACGGACCTGATCCGGCAAAGCGAGGAAGAAGCCAAGCTGATCCTGGACACCGCGCCGCTGGCGCTGCTCTTGGTCAACCCCAAAACACGCCGCATCCAGCGCGCCAACGCGCTGGCGCGAGCCATGCTGCAGTTGCCGCCGCGCGCGCCGGGGACCAAGGAAGATTCGGACATTCTCAACCTGCCTTTTCGACTGCAGCCGCTGGAACAGTGGCTGGAAGCCGGCCAGGAAATCGAGAATCAGGAAATAGAGCTAGAACTGGAGGACCACAGCCGGCTCTGGGTCATTGTCTCCCTGCGGCCCTTGGGCGAGCGCACCCCTCCGTCCACGCTGGTGGCGCTCTACGACATCTCCAGCCGCAAACAGCTAGAGGAGCAATTACAGGAAAGCAACCAGCAGCTAAGCGAAATGGCGGCCACCGATCCGCTGACCCATCTATACAATCGGCGCTACGCCGACATGATGCTGAAAGACGAAATCAGCCGCTGCGAACGCTACGGCCAATCAATGACCATAGCGGTATTCGACATTGACCACTTCAAGCAATTCAACGACCGTCATGGCCATCAGGCCGGCGACAACGTACTGGTGGCCGTAGCCAACGCGCTGACCGACACCACGCGCAACACCGATATCAGCGCGCGGGTGGGCGGCGAAGAGTTTCTAGTGATTTTCCCCTGCACCCGGCTGCGCGACGCGCAAAAAGTAATGGAACGAGTGCAAGTGGTGTTGAGTCAGACACGCTTCCCGTTGGTGGACCAGAGCGTGACCTTCAGCGGCGGCCTGACCGACTGGCGGCCTCACGACACGCCGGAACTGATGCTGACGCGCGCCGACCGCCTGCTTTACGAAGCCAAGGTCGCCGGCCGCAACATTCTCTTCAATGATCTGGACATGACCTGAACGGCGGCCGATCCTGCCCCGCCACGCCCAAGGCGTCGGACAACAGCCACAGCATCGCCGCGGTGGCTCCCCAGATGCGGTGGCTCTGCCAGTCCAGCGATAGATAAGCCCGCAGCTGGCCGTCGTCCCCCTGATGGCTGTGGCGCTCATAGGCCCCGGTATCCATCAAAAGCGGCAGCGGCGCTTCGAACACCTCGGCCACCTCGCCCGGCTCCGGGCTGAGCTCGAACGGCGGCAACACCAACCCCACCACCGGCGTCACCACAAAGCCGGTAATCGTCACATAGTCCGGCAAACGCCCCAGTAGCCGGACATGGCTCTCCGCCAGCCCGGTCTCCTCCCGCGTTTCACGCAGGGCGGCGCGCTCGGCGGAACCGTCGTCCCGCTCCAGCTTGCCGCCTGGAAAGCTGACCTGGCCGGCATGCGCCGGCAGGTTTTCCGCGCGCCGGGTCAACAACACCGTCGGCCCCTCGCTATGCCACACCAGCGGCACCAGCACCGCCGCCGGCCGCAGCCCGCCATCGGCCGGCCGGAAACTGAAATCGCCCACCCTGCCGGTAAAGTCATAAGCCGAAAGCCGACCGGCAATCCAGTCGGCCGCTTCTCCCGCCTCCATCGACCACATATTATTGTCCCCTGCCGTCATCCACTCGCCGGGCCAACGCTCCGGCGACATCCTTGCTCCATCTTAGGCCAAATCATGGCCTCTCTGTCGGCGCCGCCATCGCTATTAACAAAAAACCCGCGCGCCAACCGCCTAAGCGGCGCCGGCGAACGCGGGCAAAAAAAATGCCAGGCGGCGAGCCTGGCACATTGCTGAGCATTTCTGCTTGAAACACTCTTAGCGGCGCATCGAGTCGAAGAACTGCTGGTTCGACTTGGTGGCCTTGATCTTGTCCTGCAGGAATTCCATCGCTTCCAGATCGTCCATCGGATAGAGCAGCTTGCGCAGCACCCAGATCCGCTGCAACTGATCCTGCGGAATCAGCAGTTCTTCGCGACGAGTGCCGGAACGGTTGATGTTCAGCGCCGGGAAAATGCGCTTCTCCGCCATGCGACGCTCCAGATGGATTTCGCTGTTGCCGGTACCCTTGAATTCTTCGTAGATCACATCGTCCATGCGGCTGCCGGTATCGATCAGCGCCGTGGCGATGATGGTCAGGCTGCCGCCCTCTTCCACGTTGCGCGCGGCGCCGAAGAAGCGCTTGGGACGCTGCAGCGCGTTGGCGTCCACGCCACCGGTCAGCACCTTGCCCGAAGCCGGCACCACGGTGTTGTAGGCGCGCGCCAGACGGGTAATG
This sequence comes from Chromobacterium fluminis, assembly GCF_011602385.1. Lineage (NCBI taxonomy): Bacteria > Pseudomonadati > Pseudomonadota > Betaproteobacteria > Neisseriales > Chromobacteriaceae > Chromobacterium > Chromobacterium fluminis. The sequence continues at coordinate 26,663 of NZ_JAAOMA010000044.1, forward strand.
GAGTCCAGCAGAATCACCACGTCCTTCTTGTGCTCAACCAGGCGTTTGGCCTTCTCGATCACCATCTCGGCCACTTGCACGTGGCGGGTGGCAGGCTCGTCGAAGGTGGACGACACCACCTCGCCCTTGACCGAGCGTTGCATCTCGGTCACTTCTTCCGGACGCTCGTCGATCAAGAGCACGATCAGCACCGCGTCCGGATGATTGGCGGTGATGGCGTGGGCAATGTGCTGCAGCATCACGGTCTTGCCGGACTTGGGCGGCGCCACCAGCAGGCCGCGCTGGCCCCTGCCAATCGGTGCGATCAGGTCGATGATGCGGCCGGTAATGTTTTCCTCGGCGCGGATGTCGCGCTCCAGCTTGAATTGTTCAGTCGGGAACAGCGGCGTCAGGTTCTCGAACAGAATCTTGTGCTTGGAGTTCTCAGGCGCCTCGCCATTGACCTTGTCCACCTTGACCAGCGCGAAATAGCGTTCGCCATCTTTCGGGGTGCGGATCTCGCCTTCGATCGAATCGCCGGTGTGCAGGTTGAAGCGACGAATCTGCGACGGGCTGACATAGATGTCGTCCGGGCCGGCCAGATAGGAGGTGTCTGGGCTGCGCAGGAAACCGAAACCGTCCGGCAGCACTTCCAGGGTACCTTCGCCGAAAATACTCTCGCCTTTTTTGGCCTGGTTTTTCAGCAAGGCGAAGATCAAGTCCTGCTTGCGCAGTCGATTGGCCCCGTCGATCTCGTTGGAAATGGCCATTTCAACGAGTTCGGAAACATGAAGATGTTTTAGATCAGATAAGTGCATAGCAGCCGTAGGTCGACTCGGTAACGATTTAGCGGAACGCTGAATTCGGAGGGTGGCGTAAAAATGGAACGGGCAACGCGTCAATCGCTACCCGTTTTGAGATTTTGCTGGAGAATAGACGCTTTACAGTTGGCTGTCAATGAAGGCGGTCAACTGGCTCTTGGCCAGCGCGCCCACCTTGGTGGCGGCAACCTGACCGTCTTTGAAAATCATCAGCGTCGGGATGCCGCGAATGCCGAATTTCGGCGGCGTCAGTTCGTTTTGGTCAATGTTCAGCTTGGCCACTTTCAGGCGGCCTTCGTATTCCTTGGCCACTTCGTCCAGGATGGGAGCGATCATCTTGCACGGACCACACCACTCGGCCCAGTAATCGACCAGTACCGGCAGGTCGGCTTTCAGAACATCGGTATCGAAACTGTCATCGCTTACGTGGTGGATGAGATCGCTCATGGTTTCCTCGCTAAATATTTTGGTGGTGCATCTACTGCAATTGATGTGTGATGGTAGCAAGCGCGGAGTGCCGGAGCAACCGGAAATCCGGAGCGCGCGACCGGGCCCGCCCTTCGCTCTTTCCTTATATACCACCTGGAACCACTTGACCTGGCCGACAATGCCGCTGCTGAAACGCCCAGGCTTCGGTATAATGCGCAGCTGTTTATTCCGAGAAGGACTCCAAATGGGCTTTCTGCAAGGCAAAAAGATTCTGATTACCGGTATGATCTCCAACCGCTCCATCGCTTACGGCATTGCCCAGGCCTGTCATCGCGAAGGCGCGGAACTGGCGTTCACCTATGTGGTGGACAAACTGGAAGACCGCGTGCGCGAAATGGCCGCGGATTTCGGCTCCAAGCTGGTTTTCCGCTGCGACGTGCAGAACGACGAAGAAATCAATAAATTGTTCGCCGATCTCGGCAAGGAATGGGACGGCCTGGATGGCCTGGTGCACGCCATCGCCTTCGCCCCGCGCGAATCGCTGGAAGGCGACTTTTTGGATACGCTGAGCCGCGAAGCTTTCCAGACCGCGCACGATGTGTCCGCCTATAGTTTCCCGGCGCTGGCCAAGGCCGCGCGCCCGATGATGCAAGGCCGCAACGCCGCGCTGCTGACCCTGTCCTACCTGGGCGCGGTGCGAGCCATTCCGAATTACAACGTGATGGGCCTGGCCAAAGCCAGCCTGGAAGCCTCGGTGCGCTTCATGGCCGCCAGCCTGGGCAAGGACGGCATCCGCGTCAACGGCATTTCCGCAGGCCCGATCAAGACCCTGGCCGCCGCCGGCATTTCCGGCTTCTCCAAACTGCTGGCCATGGCCGCCGGACAGTCCTGTCTGCGCCGCAACGTCACCACCGAGGAAGTGGGCAATACTGCCGCCTTCCTGTTGTCCAATCTGTCCTCCGGCATTACCGGCGAAATCACTTATGTCGACGCCGGCTTCAGCATCAACTCGCTGAACGTTCCGGAAGCCTGATTCAATCGCCGCCATATCGAAATGGACCCGTCGGGTCCATTTTTTTTATCCTTGCCGATAAACCGCTGCGCCGTCATTCCCTCCAAGATTCATCTCATTGGAAATAGATAAGCGGAGTGCCATTGCATTCAAAACAATACGGCCGAGATTCAAGGAACGCGCACACCTGAATTAAAAGTCATGCGGCCAAGCAACATTGAATATCGATAACCGCCGCTCCGAAAGTGACCGGGCTGCCATATACCCGGCCAAATCCGTCGTCAGTAACGAGAACCCAGATCCCGATCCTCGGCCGCCCCGCCCAGCATATGGCTTAGTTCGTCGCAGGAGCGCACCACGCCGTCGCGCACATGGAACTCGGCGATGACCAGCATCCGCACCTGACCGCCGTCCCGCTTGTCCGCGGTAACCAAATGGCGGGTGAACAGCCGCTCTCCCTGCTCTGCCCAACTCAGGATTTCAAGGCCGACCCGGCTGCACTCCTGCTTCAGATGGCGCAGGTGTTTGACGAAATCCGCGTAATCCAGCTTGCGGCCGTCCGCCTGTTGGCGGTAGTCCGGGTGCACTAGTCGCGCCAAGCGGCTTTCGTCCAGTTCCGGACACAGCAATGCGCATTCAAATAATTCTCTCACCACAGAGATGGCGGTGTTTTGCATGATTTTGCTCCTTAAGCCTGTTTACGGTCTGCCGCGCTGCGTGAGACATCGCACGGTGAATACCCCTTCGAAATGCTCATGCACCACCGGTACACTCCGCTTTCTCAGCCGCAATGCTTTGTCTCGCTCATGTTCGCGAGATCGTGAGCACGCTCTTTAAGTGGGGACATGATGTCGACAAAGGGCGGCGCGACCCATGCCTCGCCGCCACAATGGCCAGTATCACGCCCTGCTGCGGCGGCGCGTTATCGCTACAATGCCAATAAATAGCTCAAACAGGCCAAAATTATGCTGCTCGCCGCCAACCGCATCCTTCACGACACCGCCGACCCCGACGCCTGGCACAGCCATGACAGCGGCCAGCTGAGCTTGCTGCGCCACGGCGTGCTGAGCATCGCCACCGACGGCGGCCGGTTCTGGCTGCCGCCCGGCCACTTGGTCTGGATTCCTCCCGGCGTGCGCCACGCCTCGCACCGCCACGGCCTGATAGACGGCATCAGCCTGCGCTTTGCCGCGACGGTCTGCGTCCGGCTTCCTGCCTGCGCGCAAGCCATAGCCTGCGATGCGCTGCCCCCTGCCATCATGCGGCGCGCGCTGGACTTCGCCGTTCCGCCCCTCCCCAGGGAACAGCGGCTGCTGGAGGTCTTGCTGGACGAATTGGAGCAATGTCCGCCCTTGAGTCTGAGCCTCCCGCTGCCGCAAGACCGGCGCGCGCGCCGAGTCGCCGACGCCTTGACGGAAGCGCCCGATGACCCGCGCTCGCGCGACGACTGGGCGCAATGGGCCGGCCTCAGCGGGCGCAGCCTGAGCCGCCTGTTTCCGGAACAAACCGGGCTCAGCTTCCAAGCCTGGCGCCGCCGGCTGCGGCTATTGAAGTCGCTGGAATATCTGTCGGCCGGCCAAAAAGTCGGCGTCGCGGCCTGGCGCTGCGGCTACGACAGCCCCAGCGCCTTCATCGCCGCCTTCCGCCAGGCCTTCGGCCAGACGCCAACCCAGTTGCTGGGCGGGTACGCGGACGCCTTCAGCGATAACAATGGTTCTTGAACCGACTGAACAGCCCGGACAACGCATCGATCAACAACACCCCCAACGGAGAACGCCTGACGGCAGACCCAGACAACGGGCAGTGCGTCGCAACATGAGCGGCGGCCATATCGCATTCCCGCCCTCAAGCCAGCAAGGACTCCATCGCCGCGGCCAACTTGCCCGCGCTCCGCTTGACCCATGCCGGCGCGGCGCCTCCGACGCACAAGCTCTCCTCCAGCGCGTAGGCGCTGCGCACCAGATGATAGCCCAGCCAGGGAACCGGCTCCGGGGCCCAGCGGCGCACCTGCTCCAAACCCCCTTCCGACATGACCCAGGGCATGGAGGTCAAATCGCCGTCCCGCTCCAGGATCAATTCCGCCAGCGTGCGCCCCATCAAATTGGCAGCCCCCACGCCCTCGCCGCCGTAGCCGCCGGCCATGGCGATGCCGGCCCGCCGGTCGTAAAGCGCATAGGGCGTGAAAGCGCGCGCCACGCCCAAGGTGCCGCCCCAGCGGTATTCAACCTCCGCAGCGCCCAGCGCCGGGAACAACTGGCGCAGCAGACGCTCGCGCCAAGCGAACTCAGCGCTGCCCGGATCGAAATCCCATTGCTCGCGGCCGCCCAGCCGGTAACCTCCGCGCGCGCCGAACACCAGGCGGCCGTCCGCGCTGCGCTGCCCGTAAGTCACCATCCGGCTCAAATCGCCGAAAGCCTGCCGATCCGTCAGGCCTATCTCGTCCCATTGAGCTGGCGACAACGGCTCGGTGGCCAACAGCAGGCTCTGCACCGGCAGCAGACAACGCCCCAAGCGCGAAAACTGCCCGGCCGCGCCTTCCAGCGCCGGCACGATGACGTCGGCGCGCAACTCGCAGCCGTCCAGTCCCGCCACGCCGGGAACGAGCCGGCGCACCGGGCTGCGCTCATGAATCCGCCCCCCCAGCCGCGCCACGGCCCGTGCAAGTCCTTGCGCCAGCCTGGCCGGCTGGATCACCGCGCAATGCGGCGAAAACACCCCGCCGCGCACATCGCGCGCACCTAGCTGCTCTTGCGCCTCTTTGCGGTCCAGCCATCGAAAGTCGGCTTCGCCGTGCCCCGCCCGCCGCAACTCGCGCAGCCAACTCCGTCCCATGGCCTCCTGCTCCGGGTAGCGCGCCGCCGCGTACAACACCCCGCCATGGGCAAAGTCGCAATCGATGCGCTCCCGCGCCAATATCTCGGCCACTTCGTCGACGATGCCGAACAGCCGCCGCCGCGCTTGTTCGCGCAGCTCGCCGTCCAGGCTGAGCAAATGGGCATCCTGATTGGCCAACCCTCCGATCAGCCAGCCTCCGTTGCGCCCGGACGCGCCGTAGCCGCAAGTTTCGGCCTCCAGCACCGCCACATCCAGCTCCGGCGCCATCCGCTTGAGGTAGTAAGCCGTCCAAAGGCCGGTATAGCCGCCGCCGATCACCGCCACATCGCAGCGCGCCGATTGCGTCAGCGGCGGCCAATACGGCTCGGCTGGGCTTTGATCCAGCCATAAACAGGCTTGAGACCGTGAGGACATGTGCTCTCCTTGTTGCGGCCAACCGACTCAGGCTCGGCCGCGCCGCCAACGCTGTTATCATGAAGGTCGACCATACCCGTCCATTGCGAGGAGAGCCAGCCGATGGAGATTTTGATCTTTCCCGAAGCGGAAGTGCCCGCCGAACTGCGCATGCAAGTGCTGGAGCTGCAAAATCTGGCCTGGCCCGGCGAGCCGCCGACCAGCCCCGAGCCTATTCACGATCCGGCGCTCGCCCCGCTGTCGCTGTTGCTGGTGGAGAGCCGCCGGGTACTGTCGGCGCTGGACATCCTCAGCAAGCGGCTAAGCCACGCGGGAGAAGACTTCCAGGCCAGCGGCATCAGCTGCATGGTCACCCAGCCCGAGGATCGCAGCCGCGGCTTGGGGCGATTGCTGGCCGCCTCCGCGCGCGAAACCATGCAAGCCAACGGCGCCGATCTCGGCATCTTCACTTGCGACCGGCCCCTGCGGCGCTTTTACCAACGTTGCGGCTGGAGCGAACTGCCTGGCGCCGTATTGATCGGCGGCACGCCGGCCTCGCCGTTTCCCAGCAGCCAATTCGACAAAGCGACGATGGCCAGCTTTTTCAGCGACAAGGCCAAGCGAATGGCCGCGCGCTTCGAGCATTGCGAGATTGCGCTTCATCCGGGGGACATCGACAGGCTTTGGTGAGCCGCGAGACGCCGCCGGGCCGAAGCAAACGACGATCCGGCGCGATCAAAACATCAATGAGGAGCGGTAGAATCATTCCTTCCGCGGCAACCCCAGCCTCAGGCCCCGCCGGAGCCCTGCTCGGCCCAATCCGCAAGCGACCCAACCCCACCATGATCGAAACGCCCGACATCATCGAAATCGAGTTATCCGCGCCCTACCGAGTCCAGGGCGAGGCCGCTCGCGGCCAGTCCGTTTGGCTGCTGGCCCGGCTCTGGCATGCCCACCATTTCGGCGACGGCTCGGTGTCCGCCGCCGCCTTGCGGCTCGGCTTCCCTGGACAAAACAATATCCGCATGCTGATCTCGCGCGCTTTCGCCGATTTCGCGCGCTGGGGCGTGCAAGCGGGCTGGGGAGCCGCGCACAGCCAGCCCATCTCCACCCTGCCCTTGAACGGGCGCAGCCGCGGTCCGTTCTGGCTGGCGGCCGGTATGGCGTCGCGGCTGCGCTTCCGCGCCGACGGCGCCGAGGTGGAACGGGATTGGCTGGAACACTTTCTTGGCCTGCGCCGGGAGAGGCCGGAAAGCTCGGCCGGCGACCTGTCCTACCTGATGCGCGATATGCGCTTCTGGCAACAGATGGCGCAAGCGATCCGCGATGAATACGACGGTTTCGGGCGTCGTCCCAGCCGTCAGGTAGCGGAATCCTTCCACGTTGCGCGCCAATTCGCCGGCGACGATTTTCAACAGGCGCTGGCTTTGATGAAGGAAAGCCTGGCCTGGCGCCGCAGCGCCCAGTTGGACGGCAGCCGCAGCGCACTGAAGCGACTGGACCGCGTGCTGGACGCCGGCAGCGTCCACCACGCCCACCCGACTTTCGCCGCGATGGCCTGCATCGTCAGGGCCTGGGAACGCTATACCCACGGCGACGCCGAAGCGGCCCAGACCATGCTGGAGCATCTGCAAACCTCGCCGGAGCTGCAACCGGTATTCCGCTACAACCCGCGGGTACGTTTCGAATGCCTGAATCTGATGGCGCTGTTGCACAAGCACGCCGCCACCAGCGGCGCGGGCATAGCGCGTCAGCAAAACGAGGCCGGAGCGGCCCTGCAAGCGCTGAGCGGCGCGCTGGAGGCGGCTTACGAGGCGGATTCGATCGACGCCGCCCAACATGTGGCCGCCAATATCGGTTGGTGCTTGTGGCTGTTCTGGCAGCAAGGTTTGATCGACCCGGAACGAGAACAGCAGGTGGGCGCGGTGCAACTGCAAGCCATGCGCTGGCTCGGGCTGTCCGAATGGATTTGCGACCGTTTCGGCTACGGCAGTGGCTCCGCCTGGAACCTGATTTTCATCCTGCGCATCGCGCGCGGCAACTGCCCGCCGCCGCGCTCGCGCAGCCTGGCCGCCTTCCGTGCACAACAACCGCTGGCGCTGGAAACCGCCATCGCTGCCTTGCACCCCCTGCACGCTTCGCTGTCCCCGGCCAAGGGCTTCAGCCGCTGGTCCTCGGCGGCAGTCCTGGCGCTGGACGAGCAACTAGCCGGCAACGCCGCCTTCCCGCCCTTGCAACAAGCCAATCTATTGCTGGAAGCCGCCTGGTTCCTGCTGCATGAACAGGGCGCCGGACGGGAAGCCGCCGACGCGCTCTCCCGCCTCCAAGCCTTACTGCCCTCCTTGCGCCGCGGCGAACGCAGCTTTTTCAACGGCGAGTTGCAACGGCTGCCCATAGAAGCGCCGCTGGCCGAGCTCCGCCCAAAAAAATAGCCGGCAAAGCCGGCTGAGGACGAGTATGCCCGGCTAGGCCGGGTTCAACACATGCACGGACAGTCCGGCCACCGCGCCCTCGGTCGCGGCGATGAAGGCCCGCAGCGCCGGTGCATCCAGATGCAGGTCCAACGCAGCCTTGCTTGCCCATTTCTCCATGACCACCAAGCTGTCCGCCCCAAACGACTGCGGAGAATCCGCATGGTCCAGAGCCGGGCCGTATTCAATGCAGCCCTCTTCCTCGCGTACCAGGGGCACGATCGCATTCAGCTCGCTCAAAATCGCGGCGCGCTGTCCCGGCTTGGCGGTAATCACGGCAACTACATGCAACATAGCAATCCTCACATAAAGTCGGCGACACGCCGCCGCGCGCATCCGCGGCGGCCACAGGAATACGGCAGGCGCCGAAACAAATGGTTCGCCGCCGTCTATCGGGCAATAAAAATCGCCCGCCGAATTCGACTCATTGAAGGGGATGGAATTAGAAGGATTTCTAATATTTGGAGGGGAAAATAAAAAAAGCTCTGCAAATGCAGAGCTTTAAATATTTGATACTTTTGGAATTCTTTGGTCGGGGCGAGAAGATTCGAACTTCCGACCCCCTGCACCCCATGTAGGTGAGTGCAGCAAAACCAAAGATAAACCCTTAAAAAAACAAGTAGTTACAAAATCGCCGCTTGCCGCTACAAGCCAGATTTTGGCGTTACTTGGCATTACACAGAATCACAGTTCCTGCAAAACTCCCACACAATTTTCACCCCCCCCGAGCCTACCGAAAAATAACAATGCGTCCATCCTGCGCCGCCGGGGACGGCTCAACAATAGCGGCCTGCCTCAATGACACATCTGCTTGGCGAACTTTGGGCTGCACCGGCTGCACCATTGTCATTTTTTTTCAGCTTTCGATATGATAGAAGGCAAGGCTTATCGCCTCAAGAAGCACCCTTAAATCGTGCACGCTTCGCCAAGCCCTCTGGAAGACAGCCTATTGACAGAGCAAACACAAGGAGGCGCACAGGTGAACACCCATAGCCAGAAAGAACACCAATGAAAGTCAGCTACCTTACTCTACTCATCCTCCAGATCAACAGCGCCATCGACTCAGGAAAGCACGACTCCATCACCATTGACGATATTCACAAAGCAATCGAGAAACGATCTTTACTGAGGTATTTGAATTCTCAATGCAGCTCAGAAATGGACCTCAGCCTGCACTTAAGAGACGATTCAGATGCTTTTGAGAACTTTTACGAGGAAGCCATTTATAACATTTATGGCGGATATGCTGGCAGAGAAAGCAAAAAATGGGGAATAAGGAATAAAGGATTATGCCTTACCCTTGCCTGGACAAATGAAATTATCCAGCAGATCGCTGGAGATACGGCCCTGAAAAATTAACCACGCAGGCAAATTATTCTTGTCAACAAAAAGCCCGCCTTCATCGACGGGCTTCTCTTAACCTTGCACCAAGCTCAGGCCAGAAGCTCAGACAGCCCAACCACAAATCAGCCCATCATGGAGCTACATACAAGTCTTTAAACATTGGGATTGTTTGACGCCGTCTTTGGTGTCTTCTCTGCCTATCTTCATGCTCACACCTCATGAAGCCATTACTAGCATAGAAGTTTAGAACATGATCTTCAGGCAATGAATCAAGAGTAAGAAGGCGCACAGCTGACATACCCTTCGCAACAAACACCATACCCTCAATATACTTCATCAGTTCACGGCCAAGACCAGTTCTTTGATATGCTTGAGCCACGGCAAACTTTGTCAGTTTGACCGCAGGGAAGTTGTTCGTGACAGGCAAAAAGGGTAAACCCAACTCCCCTGTCTCGCCTCCTGTCAGCCGAACAACATCATTGGACAGAGAGAAAAATGCAGCCGGACTGGCCATATCTCCCTCAACCCACACTACTGTCGTAGTAGTAATACCATGCTCCGCATAGTCTCTCGCTTCTTGTTTGAGAAACTGATCTAACGGCTCATTTCCACAAGAGAACCTCTCTAATTGAACATCCTCAGTTCCAATTACAGGCACGAACACAAAATCAAACGACATAATGGCCAGTCCGCAGCATAGGCAAGACTGGCCATTTTACAAAAAAAAGACACTGATGTAATCATGAAAATATCATGAACACCGCTTTTTTAATGATCTACTTGCTATAGTCACCACCTTTTACAAACGCTTGCTGAGCAAGCTGGGCGTACTTTGTTAGATCATTTTGACGCGACTCAGACAGCCGATTGTTCAGAACAGCACTAACCAGCCGCTGACTCGCACCCTGGCTTAGTGTAGGGGTACGTTCAAACACTCTTGGCTTCGCTGCCATGATAATCTCCACTCGGTCAGATAAGACAAAACGGTCAATGATACTGCAACAAGAAATCGCTGTAAACAAAAAGATCAATCAAAACATCAACTTCCACATAGACATTTCGATTGAACCATCAGAGTATGGACTCACATACCCTAACCAACAAGCAGTTATGTGCACTTGCCACAAATGATGTTGCATCATGCATACACCATAGTTTCATCGACCGCACTCAGCTTCCACTGCAAGTATGCCTACACTATAGGCCCCACATCAGTTGACAAAGTTCATTTTTTCTCACTTCCTATCACATTGACCAGAACCCGCTCCCTCAGCACGCATTGCCCACACGCCACCTTATCTGCAAGCACTGATCTGCTAGATCATCCAACTATCGCTGCTAGATTTCTCTTGCTTTTTTGAATTTGGTAACACATAATTCAAGCAACAAAACGCCACACGGAGCAGAACATGGAACTGTTTCACACCTCACCTGAAGCCATCAGCCAGATCAACACCCACGGTCACTATGGCTCTTTCCTGTTCTTCTCCAGCCATGTCTATGCAATGACCGCCAGTAGCTACAAAGCTTACTCCATCGAGCTGGACGAATCGGAATGCATCGGCGCCGGCGAGCTGTTCTATCACGAAGACGCCGCCAAGCTGGACAGCTTGGTTGCTGAAGTGGCCGCCCGCTACGACATCGACGAAGACGCCGCCGCGGCGCTAATCGACGAGTCCAAATCCATCTACGATATCGAGTCCAATGTTGGACCGGAAGACCTGGGCGACGCCGCTTGGGACATCCAGCACGCCACCGCCCGCGCCGCCGTTTTGCTCGGTTTCCGCGCGGTACGCGTGTCCGACGAACAAGGCGCCAGCTATATGGTGGAGATGCTGGGCCGTGAAAAAGAACTGAAAGAGGTAGCGGCAGCATGAAATCCAACCACCCCCCAGAGGTCAGCCGCGCAACAAACGATGAAACAGGCGCAGCCCTGCATGGCGGCGCGCGCCCTGGTGCCGGCCGCAAGGCATCGAAGAACCCAACTAAATCCGGCAGTATTCGCCTCACTCAGGAACGCTGGGACAAGTTGCGGGCGCTGGGCATGGAATGGCTCAGCAACCAGATCGACGCGGCCACCTTGCCGGAAAGCGGGCGAAAATGAAGGCCACATGGACGCCGGATGAAATAGCCCTCCTCCGCCAGCACTACCGGCGCATGCCGGCTGAAAAGTTACAAGCGCTCTTGCAGCGCTCGGCGCCGGCCATCCGAGCGAAGGCCAATAGCCTGGGCCTGTCAGGGGACAGACACCGCCCAGCCAGTCAGATCGAGTGGTCCGATCATGAGCTGGCATTGCTGGGGAAGGTGTCCGATGCTGAGCTTGGCAAATTGAAGGGGGTAAGCCTGGACGTGGTGAGGCGAAAGCGGCTTCGCCTCAACATCCCTGCAACGGTCCCGGTCGTGTGGTATCGATGGACTGACGAGGAAATCGCACAGCTGGGGACCATGCCCGATGCAAGTCTGGGTAAAAAACTAGGCCGATCCTTGGGAGCGGTTAGAGCCCAGCGTTTGCGGCTTGGCATCCCTGCGTTTGCTCCGCACACAAAATGGACGCCGGAAATGGATGCCATGCTCGGCCAAAGCAGCGACAAGACCGTTGCGCTTAAATTGAACGTGAGTCTTGACCTCGTCAGACAGCGGCGATCCCGTCTCGGGATTCCCGCACACCCCGAATCGCAGACAGCGATCAACTGGCCTGCATCCATTTTGGAGCGGCTTGGGTCTGTCAAAGATAGCGTGCTGGCAAGAGAGGCAGGCATTCCCGCTCGCACCATCACCCGCAAGCGCAAACAGTTGGGCATCCCGCGCTACCGCACATCGAAGAAACCGCGGCCGCTCCCGGCAAGCGTCAGGCCAGAATGGCACACCGTCATGGACTTGAGCCAGCCGGATTTCTACCGTGCCATATCCGCCCACCACCTGGCCGCCACCGGTCAGCCGCTAACATACGCTGCACTGTCCAAACTTTGCCTGTGGCCTGCCAGCCGCCTGCAAGAATGGCTTACATCTGGCAGCAATCAGCAGCCCATGGCGCTGCCGGTCCGGCATCATATCTGGATGGCGGTGTGTCACGGCATTACTGCGCGCGATCTGAGTTGAGGATCACCTGGCAGGCGTTGAGCCGCCCGGCCGCTTTGTTGGCGTCGCCGGCAATGGCGTACTGCTCAATCCCAAATCGCTCAAGAGCCTCAACAAGTTTTGCTCGCTGCGCTCCAGAAAATTCGGCGGCTGCTTCTCCATCACGGCCGCCGGCGCCGGCGGCAGCTTCGGGCAGATTTCCGGCACCGGCGGCGCGCTGGTCGCGCAGCCGGAGAGCAGCACGTAGACGAGCAACAGCCCCCTGCTGTTCAAGTTTCCCATTTTCCAGTTCCTTCTGATAAGCGGCGGCTGCCGCGTTGTCGCTACGAGCGATTTCCTGCTCCTTCACCCTGGCCGCCTTCTCCGCAGCCGCTGCCTTTTCTGCGGCCGCTGCGCGCTGGCTCGCCGCGTCCCGTTCAGCTAATACGGCGCGATAGTGCCAGCCCGCCGCAGCGACTACCGCAAGCACAATGCCGACAAGAATCAGTCTCCAGTTCATTTCATTCCCCCCAAGAGCAGAACTTGCCCATAGATGCGCCGGCGGATCAGACCCAGCGGCGCCTTGAACGCCAGCGCACGCATTAGCGGACCTCCAGCAGTGCCGCCGCGACTGCCCGCGCCAGGTCCATTTTTTTGGCTTGATACACCCCCATCTCCGCCTGATTGCTGATGAAAAACAATTCGACGATCACGCCGCCGGCATTGACGAATGCAAGCCGTTGACGCGGCGTCGCGGCTTGATCTATCCACCCGCGCTCACCGCGCAACGGACTGCCCAGCACAGCCGCTATCGCGGCGCTGATGCGCTGGCTAACGTCACGCTTCCCCGGCAGCGAGATCGACTCAACGCCACGCGCCTGGGGGTTAACCGCCGCATTACAATGGAACTCCACCGCCAGACCGACGCCGCCGGCCAGTTTCACAGCCTCGGCCAGCGGCTTGTTGTCGCTGCCCTCGCCGTCCGTCAGCACGTCCGCGCCGGCCTGGCGCAGCTCATGCGCCACCAGGTTGCGGAATTCGGCGGCGATATCGGCTTCACGATAGCCATTAGCCACTGCACCGGGATCAACATTGCTATGGCCAGCAGATACAAGAATTTTCATGTTATTACCCTCTAGAAATGACAAAGCCCCGCAGTGCGAGGCTTGGATTGAATGGATGGAAAGCGCTTAGCGGTACGGCTGCGGCCGTCGCAGCACGTCGCACACATTGCCGCGCGAGCGGAACACCGCAACGCAGAGAAAGAGGTTGATTACCAGCCCTGCCGGGCCGACTTGCGCGCGCCCCACCACGCCCTCAAAGCCGGCCCAGGCACTGGCCAGGATCAGCGCGTAAGCGAGCCAGCACGCCCATGGCCGATGCCGCGCACCCTCGCGGCGGAACATCAACAAGCGGGCGCAGATCGCAACGCACACCACGGCATTTACAACAGCAATAGCGGTCATTTTTTGATCTCCCACGGCGCAACGGGCGGGCCGGACTCGAAACGGCGGATGAAGCCTTGCAGAATGCGCACAGAAACCGCGCTAGCCAGCAGCGCGCCGGCGCTGTCCGGCACGGTCAAGTCGCGCTGGGTTATCGCATCGACCGCCGCATCGATGATGCCGGCAGCGAAGCGCGCGCAGATCGTGCCGATGACAACCGAGACGAACAGATAAACCACGCGCTCGACCCAACTGTAATCCCTCGCGCTCAGCACAAACACGGCACCACCGGCAAACGACGCGAACAACACCCCGTCATTGAGATACGGCACCAGCGACGCCGCGCCCAACACTCCCGCCATTACCGCCGCGCCACCGCTAGAAACAGGCTCAGACATATTTTTCCTTATTAGTTTGGCGCCAGTACAACGCCCGGTTTTTTGGTTTTGCGCCCCTTCTTGCCGCCTTTTTTCCCTTTTGCTTTTTTGTTCAGCACCAGCTCCAGGCTGGTTTCCCAGCCGCTGCGGCTGTAGTCGTGGACCACCGCGTCCACGGTCCACAAATGATCAATACCGGCCTTCAAACCCTGCGTGCGCAATTGCCGTTCCGCCACCACCTCCGCCCGGCCAGGCAAGCGCAGCTGCATCGTTAGTTCAGCCCGGCGCGCGCGGTTGCTGGCCGCCTTGGCCGCCGCGCCAGCGGCGCCCTTGCTGGCGGCGCCGTGACGAATGACGCGCGGCGACTTCTCTTTGTGCTCGGCATCCGGCACATAGATGGACAGGGTTTTACCGGTCTTCTTGTCGTGACTGCGCGCCACCGCCCCGCCGGCGGCCGCGCGGTCGCTGCGCTTAAAATGCCAGCTGGTGACGTCGCGCCGGGTCAGCACCAATACCGGCAGCGCTTTCCCGCTGACGCTCTTGGCTTGCCCGCCGCGCGGCAATACCAGCACTTGGCCACCCTTTACCGTGGCAGTGGCGTCGTACTGCTGCGCAATGCGGGTCAGGAAGTGCAAGTCCGATTCATTCATCTGATCCACCCGCGACACCGTAGCCTTGATCCGACATACCGGCTTCAACTTGTTGCGCGCCGCGATGTCCTTCACGATCTGTTCCAGTTGCACCCCCTCCCAGGAGTGCCGCCGCGCCTGCCGAATGGAGCCGGCCAGATTGGCCGGACGGCCGCGGATGATTACGGTTTGCGGCGGCCCGCTGGACTCCACTTCATCAACCCGGAATTGCCCGATACGGGTCAACCCGGTTTCCTGATAGCCCAAGCTCACCTCCAAACCCGCGCCGGTTTCCGGCAGCGTCACCGCGCCGTCACGGTCGTCCAGCGTGATTTCCAGCTCGTCGCTGTCCAGCCCCGCCTTGTCCGTCACGCGCAGACTGATCAAACGGTCAGCCAACAGCTTGGTAATGTCCTGTGGCTTGCCCTCCATGTCCGCCGCCGGCTTGGTCTTGGAGCTGGTCAGCAGCACCTTAAAAATCGGCCTCATGGCTCACTCCCATAACGTCACAACATCGCCGGCCGGCGCCTCGATATCCGGCAACGAGATAGACACCCCGCTGGGATAAGGCTCTCGTATCGCCGCCAAACCCGGATTCGCCTCCAACACTTGTTCCACCGCGCTTTCGTCGTAGCCGTAATGCGCCCGGCACAACACGTCCAACATGTCGCCGTCAGACGTTCTGATAGTCATCGCCATAGCGGACCAACTCCAAGGTAAAGCCCTGCTTGCGCGGGGCGCCGTCGGCAAATAGATAGCCCTGCTCTTCTTGCAAGCGGGACAGATACCAGCGCCCCAGGTAGTCGCCGTAACCGGTCGTTACCGTCAGCGGCTCCAACGCGGCGCCCAGTTCGCGCAAGCGGTCTATGTGGCCGGCACCGTGCCGCGCCAGGTAGATCGCGCCGCGCAAACTGATGGTGTCCTTACCCTTCGCCACTGCCTGCTGTGCCGGCAGGCGTGTTAGCCGCTCTTGGTCCGCGATATTGAACCCCGTGTCCCGCGCGAAAGAGTCATACGCGGCCTTGCCCAACTCAAAGCGGAACGGCGCGCCCTTTGCCGGCGCGAGCTCAAGCAAGAAGCCCTGACCACCCGCGCCGCCGTCGTCACCGAACATGGACGCCAGGCCCGTCGCCTTAAGCAGCTGCCCCGCCAATCCAGCCCCCGCCATTTTGC
>NZ_JAAOMA010000045.1:0-40016 GCF_011602385.1 Chromobacterium fluminis
GCCGGCGGCGTTCTGGCCCCAGAACCTCGATGGAGGATTTGTTAGTGTGAGTCATAAACACAGTCGTATGCCTATCCCTTAGTTTAAGGGGGAAACGGTGTCCTGTGTTTCAGGGGGCTCGTCCAGTAACTACACCGTACCAATCAACCAGCACATCCAGCGGATCGCCCAATGGAGCCTCCAACAGGCCTAGGCCTCCATACCCAGGCGAAAAGCGGGGTAAGATAGGACGGCTCCTCCAAAATAAGGCATAGCCATGAAAGCTTTGGTGGTCAGCGATCTGCACCTGGAGTTCTCGACACTGGACCTGGATGTTTCTGGCATCGATATCGTTATCCTCGCCGGCGACATCCATCTGGGGACACGTGCCTTTCCATGGATCCAGGCGCAATGCGCAGGCCTACCTGTGATCTATGTGCCCGGCAACCATGAGTTCTACCGCGGGGAATACAGCCGCGTTCTGCGTGATCTTAGGGCGGCCGCTGACAAAACGCCGAACGTTCATCTCCTCGACAAAGAAAGCCTTGTCATCGGCGATATCGAGTTCCTGGGGGCCATCTTGTGGACCGATTTCGCCCTCAACGGGGACACGCCTGAAGAGGTACGCATCGCGGAATCCTATGCTGCGACTCGCCTGACGGATTTCACAGGAACCATTCGTTTTGAGGAGCACGGCAACTTCCGCCGCTTCCGGCCCAGCGACACGGCGTTGCTACACGCTGAGGCCAAGGCTTGGCTCGCCAGCCGCTTGTATGAGCCAAGTGAGAAGAAGCGCGTTGTGATCACACATCACCTACCCTCAGCTCACAGCGTCGCCCCTAGGTTCCAGAACGACCAACTCTCCCCTTCCTTCGCAAGTCGGCTTGATCCTTTGGTAGAGCTCTCTGATGTTTGGATCCATGGACATACCCACGACAGCTTCGATTATCAACTCGGGAAATGCCGGGTTGTCTGCAACCCGCGTGGCTACGTGGTTGCAGGTCGACCTCCGGAAAACACATCGTTTGCACCAGGACTAATCATCACCCTCTGAATGCTTGGGCTACGCGGTCATCAGTGAAAGGTGAATGTTTATGGGGAAATGTTGAGCTCTAAAAATCGTCAGCGTGCGATCAGTAGCTCGTCCTAACGCGTTGTATAACACGGGCACAGACACTCGCGGTGCATGGTCCTGGTCTAGCCGAGCTGATCCGCCCTCACCTTGAGGGTTCTGCTCCCTCCAACGGGCATTAACCTAGTCCACCACATTCATCAGCCATCAGCACGATGCGCTGCGGGGCATCACTCGGCATCAACCAGTCCTTTTACCGCGCTAGGCCGGCCTCAATACCTGACAGTAGTACATCGACTATTTTGTGAACGAATCCGGGACGATGCGCTTGCCACAGCAACACCCAAGCGGCATGTGTCATGCATCAGCGTGTCAGCCATAGGTGATCAAAGCCCAAGCGCATCGTAGCTATGATATTGCGGTTTATCCGGCTGAAACGGGTTTGCGTGGATCTAAATCGCCAATATGCCGGCAACGCTTGACTACCCGACACAGCGCTTCAGCTGCCGCTGCGAAATATTGCACAATCGATGCCTGCAGATCCGCAAGGCATGCTACCGGCTGGCCGAATAAGCGGCTGCGCACCAATTGCTACCTAGGTGGATCCACTGCCATGAGTGGAATGCAGTGCATGCCAGCGAGCTCGCGCGTGGTGCGCTCTACCACTACCCCGAACTCGAGCACAGCCATTGCGGGTCTGCTTCGTGCAGCTACAGCGCTGTCTCGATGCTGAGCGCCACACACATCACAGCACCACTAGGTCAGATCTACAGTGCCGATGAGTTATTTCTCATTGGTCGGCTTCGGCGGCGACACCTTAGGCATCGGAGGGGTCTGCTTTGGAGTTGGCAGACCACGCTCATCAAGAGTCGGTCGGCGGCCAGTGGATGAGGGAACATTTTTATTGGGAGGGATTGCCATGTCATTTTCCTTTATGAGGGATAGAACGTAGAAAAGTAGCTCAATGCAAGTTCTTCTGCCTTATCCGCCTTTTCTGAATCGTCAGGGATCACTGTTGATGGCAGATGTTTCTTCAAGATCTTTTGCTTTTGTAATCGCAAATTAGTTCTAGCTTTATTGATTTCGCCCTCATCATACTTCCCCAAGGCTACATCATGCCATTTGGCTTCAGCCTGAATAAATACCTCCTCAAGCTCGTGGAGCATGGAGGCATATGTCTTGAGTCGCTCTCTGTATGGAAGGTGTGGGCTGATAGCTGCAATAACTTGAGAAAGGGCAATTATCGCTGCCCACAGGAATGACAAATCCTTCCATATTGCCCAAGCACCGATACTTGCGCTGGAAGACACCGCCATGAACATCTTGAAGCGACGGTCGTACTTTTCAGCCTCATGAATATGGGCTTCTACATAGTTGATGTGGACCTTAAGTTGGAAAAGCTCTTTCCAGAAGCGTTCTTGTGCCATGGATGAAATTGCTAGTAATTAGTGGGAGGGTGACATCGACATATTTGGCACCAATAATGGAATTGTAATCAGCACCATTGACACACTCCTTACGGATCAGACACTACGTCAGCCAGCGGCCGCAACATCGCAACCACCGCAGTTCCTACACAGTCGCGCAGGCAATCGTCGTCCAGAGTATTGAGCGCGGCGGCATCGTTGACGCCGATGGAGGCAAGGGCGAGGCATTGTCCGCGAGTTAGTGGCACCGTCAGCTTCGTCAACGGCATTACCGCAGATGGTAAGCCAAACTCAAGCCGCTGTAATATTTCATCCAGCCCCTGCAAGAACTCTGGCTGATCTGGTAGCAGGGTAGATACGATCTGATGCGCTGAGCGCAGATGAAAACGTGTCGCATCGGCAATGCCAATGATATTGCCATAGCTGATGGCTCCAGCAAAAGGAGTCGTCGAGTAGCGCTTTTCCAGCACGTCGACGGTGGTTCCTTCGATCCAGTCGTACAACAACGCGGCTCGCTTGCAACGAGCCCAGAACTCAAACTGGTCGCGGCAGTATCGCTGTAATGCCTGCACCATCTGTTGTCCGAACCGCTGCCCCGCATCTGCAGAACGCACGCTTTCCGATTGCCCTCTCCTCATTACAGGCGTGTAGACCGCATCCATCTCGTCCAGAACTTGGATCAGCGCGAGCATGTGGAATGGCGGCGTCCTGGCGACATCAAGTTGCGCCATCAACTCTACCAAGCGCAAGCCCGACTCGAACGATAGAGACGAAGCGCCGCAGGCTCGTCCAAGAAGAGTCAGGTGGATCAAGTCTCCTTCCCGCTCAGCCAGACCAGCCTGCAACAGACGAGTGATCAGCTCGGCCACGTCGCGCTCGACCAGCGTGATCCACTGAGGATTCGCGCGTGACGCCGAGTAGCCCCCGAAGGTATTGACCAGGAGCCCTGGGATTTCGCTCTCCCGGACACCGCGTACCTGGCTGAGTAGTCGCAACGTCCAGGTCGGCAGGTCGCGCTGCTGGAACGATGACGTCACATCCTCTGGCACCCCCATGACATAACGTTGGAACAACTGTGCGCGTTCCATTGGCGTCTCGGCCAGAATGATGGCCTTGCCGGTCTCGTTAAAACCCAATCGGCCAGCACGGCCAGCCATGTTCTTGTATTCAGCGACGGTGAATTGTCTACCGTCCTCACCGACGAATTTGTTCTCGGCCAGAACCACGGTGGAGGCTGGAGTGTTGATACCTGCGGCCAAGGTTGTGGTCGCGACGAGAGCGTGGATGCCTCCATCTGGTCTGCGGTAGCCCTTTTCAACCGCTTCACGCTCCGCGCGCAGCAGGTTGGTGTTGTGAAACGCCGTACCCCCAGCCAAACACTCCCGCAAGTCCTGCGAGGCCGCCGTCAGGTCCTGCGTGGGCAGCACAGCGAGCACTGCAGCAGCCGGGCCCAGACCCAGTTCCTTAGCGAGGTACTTGGCACACCCTTGGGCTGGTCCACGCATATTGCGGAACACAAGCAGTTTCTCGCCCTGACCGACGAGTTGCTGCGCCAGCGGGACGATCACGTCCTGCGAACTGGGCTTGTCGCGCCGCTGCACGATGCGGCGCGCCGGCAACAATTCCTCCGTCTTGGTTGTCCCATCGGTATCGATATACTGAAACGTACCACGCCGATCGAGCACACCTTCAATGAGCGGCACGGGTCGCTCACGCGATACCAATAAGGGCACATCAAGCCAACGATCGAAACTATTCAGGTTGCCGATGACGGCAGAAAGAACGACTAGTTGAGGCTGGATGCCTAGTTGCCGCGCTCGTAGCAGCAGCGAAAAAATCAGTTCGACCGTAATACCCCGATGCGGGTCGGTAATGAACTGTCCTTCGTCCACAACGACCAAGCCGAGCTGGTTCAGCAAACGCGGAGAGCCCAGCGAAAGATTCAGGAAGGTTTCGTAGGTAAAAAACCCAAGGTCATACCGTCCCGCGAGAACGGGACCGATACCATCCGTTGCATCTCCGCTGCAGCGCACGACACGCAGACCCGTGGCAGCATAGCGCGCACTGAACTCCTCAAACTTCTCATTTACCAACGCCCGGTAGGGCAAGAGAAAAGCTGCCTTTTTACCGGAAATGATAGCCTGGATCGCGGCCAACTCACCGATCATGGTCTTACCTGAACTGGTCGGCGCGACAACCAGCAGAGAACCGCCGGCCAGCACGCCAAACTCGTTCACAGCCCTAAGCTGCAGAGCGTTGAGCCCCTCTGGAAAATCTGCAGTCCACTGCTCAACGACTTCAAGCGGGAATCCATGCGCAGCGAACTCAGGAAATGCACCCGACATCTGCCGTATGGCTTGTACAGGGAAGGTTGCGGCGTAGTTATCACCGCGCTTAAGTGTTGGAAACACTAGGCCGCCTTGCACGCTTCCAAGAAACACAGGGGTCTGCGTGACGCAGATACGCTCAGCCTCGACACGAGCAATCCGAATGATCTCACCGGCGATCTCAGGAAAGCTCACCGACGGGCCAGAGCAACCCGTCCACGCCTCGATGATCGCGTGCGTCAGCAACCCGTGCCCCGTTCCCGGCTGTTCCCACGCAGACTCGTTGGCCGCACACGCAGCCAGCAGGATACGGCCTTCGCCGTAGACGCCAGCAAGGGCGAAAGCATTACGTGGTCTTGCTACGGTTTCGATGACACGCGCGGGCGCCTGCCCGCTGAAGCAACAGTCGAGGATGCATAGGACAGCCCGCGCCTTCGTCGCCTTGAAGGCCTCGGCTAGGTCGGCCATCGACACGGCCGTACCAGCGAGGTTTGCAGGGTCTGTGTCGAACACAACAAGGTTACCATCCGGTGAACCATGCCCGGCAAATGAGATGACAATCACGTCGTCTGGCTGCGCATCCATCAGAATGCCGAGGATGGCTTGCGTAACGTCTGCGTGGGCTGCTGCTTCATCTAGCAACAATCGCGCTGACAGCCCATCGATCGTGTCGGTGAATAACGCCCACAACGCTGTCGCATCACGCCTGGCCCCACTGAGTTCCGGAATCGACGCATCGAGGTGCTTGTTGATACCAACAAAGATTGCCTTAATTGCCACATTACCCCCTATCCAAACCAAGCACCGATTTCTATAGCACGTTGACCGCCTTAACTGAAGCCACCCTCATCACATCA
Source organism: Chromobacterium fluminis (assembly GCF_011602385.1). Classification (NCBI taxonomy): domain Bacteria; kingdom Pseudomonadati; phylum Pseudomonadota; class Betaproteobacteria; order Neisseriales; family Chromobacteriaceae; genus Chromobacterium; species Chromobacterium fluminis. The sequence continues at coordinate 5,663 of NZ_JAAOMA010000045.1, forward strand.
CCGAATGGGGCTACTCCGTAGGGTAGCCTGTTGAACCAGTCGTTAGTAGGGCCTGACCTGTCCCCGCACACAGTACCGGACTGAGTTAGACAATCTGCAGCTGATCGACTCCACTTTGGGAAGGCCGAAGATCATGACATAATGCCATAGTAATTACAAACAAACACAACCCGACCTTGCTACAGCTCGCATCTGGGTAGTAGCCAGCCGGTCGCGGTGCTAGCAAAACCGAATGGCTTTGCAACAATAGGGAATCAGCATGAGTTGCAATAGCAAAGTATAAATAAATAGGAAAATGTAATGAAGTTGATATCTACAGCAGATGTTCCATCAGAAAAACTTTATGAGCTACGAGAAAGTTTGCGACCCGATATTGACATCAAAATACAAGATAGCAAGGTTTTCTTACTATCAGCTGAGCCACCTTCCTGGATTCAATTCATCGCCAACTCGGATTGGTGGATAAAAAGTTTTGCGGCAATGTCTGCACTTTATGTTGCAGAGATAGTTAAAGAGGCAGCAAAAGATACTTGGGAAAATCGGTCAAAAATTATAGCCATGACTATTGGTAGCACCAATAAAATCAAAATTTTTGCTGAAAAAATTATACACTTTAAGCGTTCAATAAAGGAAAATACCGAATTAGTTTTAGTGCTACCAACCCCTCATGAGCATAGAGGCTGTAGCTTGCTTCTTGATACCAAAGACCCTCATGACCTATCATTACAGCTAGCCCTTTACATTCATCACTTGCCAAGAGTGGAAAATCTTATCAGGTCAAATATATCTGGCCCAAATAACATAGCCACAGGGGTTGCTCTAAGCTTACTACCTTCAGGTGCATTGCAAGTAAGCTGGCTTGATTACCCATCCCTGGAAAACCAAGTACACATTTTAGAAGTTGAATTAAACAATATCTAAAAAATTGAAAAACCCTGCTGACACCGTCTTATACTACAGACATTAAGCATGTCAAAACTCAACAGAGTATCAAAATGTCTCTTAGAAAAAAGAAAAATGAGATTCAGCGCCTAATAAATGCCTTCGAACATGAAGCCGATAAATTTCACGATTTAACATTCAGTGTTTTTTACATAACTGATAAAGGCGCAACCGAAAATCGCATATTCAAATCACCAAATCACACAATAATGTTATGGCAATACTACGGAAAGATTGACCGTAAAAATGGAGCTGAATCATTAGTTAACGACTTAATGAGTAGCGATCTTCAATGGGGAGTGAGAGGATCAAAGCTATCTGCATTCGCTGTAGTTGAAGGAGAAAGCTGCAATCTCTTTTGCAGAATGGCAAAAAGAGCTGGATGTCTATTCAACAAAAAGGAAGCATCCACATTACAGTCTCGCATAGTTAGTGACATACAACAAGCCGAGCAAGATGGGATATTCATACCAGCCGCAGCCGTCAATTCAAACGAAATGGCCATCTGGTTAAATTATTTACTTTACCACACATCCAAATCAAACCCAGGAAAAGAGAAACAAAGAAGAATCGAGCCAGATCCATTTTCTTTATCTCTACTCGCCCTAGAGGCGTTACTTGACAATCCATCGATAGAGAAAGCAGATAAATCAATGAGCAAAATTGACCAAATAAATTTCAAAGTCGCGATGTCCTTTCCAGGGGAGCATAGGAAATATGTTTCCAAAATAGCAGACCATCTCCGAAATAAACTCGGAAAAGATCAAGTATTTTATGATTTCGACTATCAATCTCAACTGGCCAGACCTAATCTAGATACGGTTCTACAGAAAATATATCGTGACAACTCTGATTTAGTTGTAGTGTTTTTGTGCAAGGAATACGTAGAAAAAGAATGGTGCGGATTGGAGTGGCGAGCGGTCAGAGATATAATTAAAGCAAAAGAAAACGACAGAATTATGTTCATCAGGTTTGATGATTCACAAGTAGATGGAGTATTTTCTATCGATGGCTATATTGATGCAAACCGCTTTACAGAAGAAAAAATAGCAGAATTTATCCTGGAAAGAGTCCAGTTAGTTTCCCAATAATGCCTGATCTGGATGCAGAAGAAATTACATGCAGTGCGCGCTCGCCCTGTTAGACAGTTCAACGGCTAACATCTGCTGTCAATTACTACTTTAGGTCAAAAGCACGCGCCCCATGAAACGGAAAGCTGACGTTTACGATTTGTGAAGGGAAATGTCTGGTTGGCAGGCTGGAACGCACTGATATCAGATGAAGTATGAGCAGCAAGCCTAAAAGAAGGGGAATCCATGGGGTCCATGATTTCATTGAGCGTAGGTAGGATAGACATTGACTGGGGCAAGAACGAGTACTTTATCAGCCATCTGGACCTTTTCCAGGCTGGAGACGAAGGCGTCAACGACTACAACTATGTGGCGACCGATGGTTCCCCCATCGTTGAGTCGAGTGTGTGTCTAGGGCGTGTGCTAAGTCGAGTGGAGCCCAGGTTGGAAATGCTAGGATACACTGCGGCGTCGCTGGAGGCTCGTCTGGCCAACTGGTTCGGTAACGATGACGACGTGCCAAAGCCTTCTCTTGATGCCCTCAAGCATGCATTAAGCACCTTTGATTGGTGGCAAGGCCGTGAGGCGTACGTTGATTTCGGTGAGGCGATAAGGATCGCATACGCGCAAGCCCCGGGATCGAGCGTACTGCCGTCTATCGACCCTAGGTTCATTGCGTTTGAGCGCCCTATCGACCCCTATCTAGTCCTCCGCGTTCTGGCCGATATGGAGGAGTACTCAGATCTTAGGGTTTGCTGGAATTTTGCTGATGTTCGGGACGGCGGCTACGTCGATGAGAGTAGCTTTGAGGTACGCCCTCCTAGTAGCCGCTGGATGGTTGTGACCGAAGGCTCTTCAGATACATTCGTGCTTCAGAGGGCCTTGGAAAAGACCCATCCAGACATAGCCGACTTTTTCGAATTCATTGACATGTCCACCGGGAACCCGTTTCCGGGTGTTGGCAACTTAGTGGCCTTTTGCAAAGGATTAAGCCGGATTCGGTACTCGGGCAACATGTTGCTTGTTCTTGATAATGACACCGCTGGTCGCAAAGCGCTGATGGACATTCAGGCACTCGGATTACCTACTACGGTAGTCGTCACATGTTTGCCTGATCTGGAGCAGCTTCGGAGGTTCAAGACGCTGGGGCCAACCGGAGATAGCATCGAAGATGTGAATGGCCGCGCAAGCGCGATCGAGTGCTTCCTTGACCTGTCTGCTAGGACTGACCCGCCTGCGATCAGGTGGACCACCTATGTACCACAACTGCAGCAATACCAGGGCGAGCTCATTGCCAAAGATGATTATGTCGCCGACTTCAAGCGTACTGGCCGGAACAGCAATTATGACTGGTCCAAGCTACAGTTACTGTGGCAACACTTGGTGGACTGCTGCACGGGGGAAAGGTCAACATGATATGCCGCATCCAGCCCCCTAGGCTCCATCTTTGCTGTAGAACTTGCACGTCCATGTCGCCCGGTTGATTGATGGTTATACGGGCTAACACATGACAAATAGCTTGAAAAACAAGGTATTTAGGTACAATAATGGCTGCCAGCAATATCAATAGATATAAGCATCTTCGTGTCCGTATAAACACTGTTATAACCAATGGGAGTTGTTCCTAACTTCCCCAAAGAGCAGGTCAAGAGCTAGATGACTTCATTGAACGAAGAAATTTACTACAGTCATTTACTAAATTTAGATCTCAACGCTGAGTTGAAGCAACTAACGAATCATCGTTTCGACGATTGCGTAACAGTTCTTCGCATTCATTTGATGTGCGAACAGATGCTCGTCGCATGGATATGTGCAACAAAAAACGATCCGAATCATTTTAATAATCAAAAGCATAAGCCAACCTTTTCCGAAAAACTTAAATTGGCATCCAGGTTAGGCTTCCCGGAACCAATAGAAGAGGCTTTTTCTATAATTAATGACCAGAGGAATAACTTCGCCCACGATATAAAATTCAAATCAATCGATGCCGGCTTCATACATAAGTTGACAGCGATTGTTTCAGGGTTTAATGGGCGAGGATTTGATCCGGAAACTATTTCAGTAATGAAATCGAATGGGGTTAAGTACGCTGTAAATTGTGCACACACACCGGATAGTTTCAAACTATGCATCATCTACTTCTCCATCCAAATGAAAATCAGTTTTTCTGTGTCTCCGAGCAACAAGCTGTCGGAGGGAGGCTCCAAAACAGCGGTAATTACTATCGCTCTGTAGGGGTGTTGGTTACGGTCTAACATCAAATGCTGGCGACGCGCGTTGTCGCGCGCGCCTGATTACGTGCTGTTAATGTCAGCTAGCTGAATTGATGCGGTCGTTCATCCTCCATAAAGCAGCCCTTGCGTTTCCATCTGTCGTCTATCGGAAAGCAAAATGGAAATCCTGCTCTCGGCCAGGAGGCGACGTTCGAATTCTCCATCACGTTGTCATTCCATCGACCACTTCGCTTACACAGCTGACTTTGATAATCCGGCGATGTTACCTGATAACAAACGGCCAAATGGGCGCTGCTAGACCGCTGCCGGAACAAGTAGTTGACATCCTTGTCTGAAAATGAAATCAGTCTCGGCCTCTTCGCTATCGGTCATAATGATCAAGTGAATAGGCCATACTGAGGAAAGCTCATAAAGGGCGCTGCGAACTGACAACACCTCACTTGCATCGCGGCATACGGCGAGCAGGTCGATGTCATTGAACGAACTCTGCCCATGGAAAAAAGAGCCAAACCCATACCACTTCGTATTGGGCAGCTTCTCTTGCAAACCTGCTAGCGTATTCAATATCTCGGCAAGTAAAGAACTGATCATCATGGTCTATTCAGACGGCCGAGTAGGCCACCAAGCATATAAGTTTCAACTTGGAGCTCTTCCGCTACACTTTTCGCCCCGCCCGTAGGCTTTCCATTTGGGTTACTGATGAGCACGAGGTCAAAGCGACTGTATCGCTCGCGAGCAGTTCGTAGATGCTCACCAGTAAGTTCGTACTCATACAAAGCAAGCACACGCACGTCGCCCGCCCCGTGCCTATGAACCAAAAATAGCCGGTCTGCTTCACGAGTGATGCCAGAAACCTTGGTATGTTGCCGCAGTGCTCGCTCAATGAAAGCGAACTCGGACTTCACATACGCTCTAGGATCCTCTTTCGCGATGCATGACTGGAGATCCCCCATACCACCAAATGCAACCCCCGCAGCACGGGTCACTTCAATTGCCGAACCAGTCCAAATTCCATGAGAAGGAACATTTATAACGATGTCGACAGTTGGGTCTGAGGCAAGCACATCCCTAACGTCCTGCGCGCTGACGCTTAACTTAGAGACAATCCCGGCGACATAGGGTGGATAGTCCTCTCTCGAGATTCGAATCGATCGCTCACCGACTTTCTCGACACCTAAAACACCTTGCTTCTTCGCCATGGTCTGCGCAACCCAGGCAGTCGTTTCTTCAATCGTGCGGGCCATCAGACCTCCGTCATTATTGTCGCCATGTCGGCAGGAAATCGAGTTTGGTTAGCTGGCGCTACGTCTGTCAGATGACGCAATGTGAGGTCATTGACATGTTGCCGGAACTGCTCTAGCACCAACAGCTCATTGGCAGTCATTAGCTCACGGTTGACATCGAGAACTGCAAGTATCCGTCGATTGTTCGGTAGGATCTGAGCCCTCATCGCAGCTTGCCATTTTGTAGCAATTTCCGATTCTGGATTTTCATTACAAGGCTGCTCCGGGTTCAGTACATCAAAAAGTGCCCGATTTTCAGCCAAATGTCGCTCGATTGCCTTTCGCACTTCTGACCGGCTGGCGTACTTCTTGGCACCGAACACTTCCTGTAGCACGACTTGGTGGCGTGCTTTCCACTCGTGAAGAAGCGCAGGCGGGTAGTCGCTTTCCGCTTTGTCAATCTCCGTATGACAGGACGAGCACAGGACTATCAAGTTTTCAAATGCTCCGCGTTCGGCTACGGAGAGTGCCCCGGGGGCGCGGGGCCCATCATCATTAGCTGCAAATACGTGCGCCAGTTCTGCGACATGAATAATTTCAGTTCCGGTCTCCCTGAACAGCGGCGCGTTACAGCTCGGGTTTTGGCAATAGCCCCCCGAAGATGCAAACAGCCTCTGCTGTGTGACCCGATCAGGTGCGGCCTTTCCTCGACTTGCCATACTTACCTCAAGGTTGCTCATGGGACGTGACAATCATAAGGTAAAGATCGTTGTCGTTCACAGCTGACATTGGGGGCGCGATCTGAACGGACAATACTGGCGAGCATCGACTGGCGCATCGATGACGCGATCGTGGGTTGTTTTGCTACCGATACAACTACCCATCTGCCGCTGGTGAAATCGAACTAGGGACGGTACCCGTCGACAACAGTCGCTAACCGCGCAGAAGAGGTTACTCGATGTTCAGGTCGTTGCCGTGCTCAGCGAATGTCTGCAACGGCCGCTTATGCAAACTTCCACAAGGCTGATGAACAGCCTGCGAGGTTACGCCAGACTTCACCAGAGAGTCCTTCAACAGGGTGGGAGCAGCTAGCCGAAGAATGCATACTGGCAAAACACTTTACATAAGTGATCTTTACATACCAGCCTACCAATTAAGGTTTTTGTCATTTAAATCAATAACATAACCAAAAACTTGCTTGTGTGCGGTTCCGGTTACCGTTCTGATCCTCCCGGATCGTCAACTGTCGCACAAGACCGAAATGCATGGCGCCCTCAGCGGATGGCGCCGGACTTCGGTCTTTTTCTTTGCGCATCGAATTCAATTCTCCGCCGCCCCGCCCACGCGGCCACAGGCGTCAACCGGATGGGGTTGAGCAGCCCAAGCGCCTTTCTTGCCCGCGCGTCAGCGCCGCCTCCCATTTGCCGCTCCGCGGCATAATCGCCCCGCCCGCCTTCCCAGCCAGCACAAGTTTGCTGCAACGCACCGTTTTGCCGTAGAGCTGCCACAGCCTTTAACAGCGCGTATTGAGCTAGATTAATATTTTGTTGGCCCTCTGAAAATGTGCGTTTGCACAAATGAGACAAATCTCTCTTGCCGACATATGTCGAGTGAATTTTACTGTATCAATTTCATGCCGTATTGATATAATTTCCGCGTATTATCAAAACGACATATTCGGCCTGTCTTATACGACATGTGCAGGGCAACCATGAAAAACGCCACAACGCGCACCTATCACCCCCGGCCACGCCAATCCACGGCGTCGCCGACAGATCCCCCCTTCCCCACGCCCATCTGCCGCCAGTAAACCAAGCCATGTACCAAGAACATTTTTACGATCTCGCGAGCTAAGGCGAGACAAGGCGAAAACCGCTGAGAAAGCGGAATGTACACAGGGTACATGAGCATTTCGAAGCGGCACTCACCTTGTCACGTCTCACAACACGCGGCAGATCGTAAACAGGTTCCAAGAGCGGCTAACAAGCCTACGTTGCGCCGTCTTCCCGTGCTCAAGTACTGCCTGCGTCGGCGCGCCTTGCCTCAGCCGTGAAACTGGCAATGTCTGCCGGCCTAAAGCCGCCGCCATAGCGGAACGCGCGCTTTTCCAGCCTTTGTAACCGCGCCCCTATCCGCCATTAACCTAATTTTAAATACATTAAATTAACTGCAAACACAATATATTGGAAATATCATGCTAGAAGATCAATCAATCTGCCCGCTGAGCGCCGCTCAGCAAGAAGTCTGCCTCGCCATCGGTCAAGAAGGCCGCAACCTTCATTATCACCTGTGCGATGTGATCGAATTCAACGGCGATTTGCAAACGCCCTTGCTGGAACAGGCCATCAGAACCGTGTGCCAACAGGTGGACACCCTGCGCGCCGCTTTCGAAACGGACCCGGCCACCGGGCAATACCGGCAACGCCTCCGCCCCAAACTGCACGACGCCTATTTTTCCTGGCACGACCTGTCCGCCAAACCGGACCCGGAGCAGGCCTACTCGGCCATGCTGGAAGAACTGCTGGCCGACGATATGGATCTGGCCGGGCAACCCCTGATCCGCTATCTGATCGTCAAACTGGCCGATCGTCGCCACCGCATGATAGAGCTGGGCTCCCACCTGGTGGTGGACGGTTTCGGTCACGCCATCTTGTTCAAACACATCACCGACTGCTATGTCCGGCTAGCGCGCGGAGAAGCCATCGAGCCGCTGCCGGCGCAGCCGCTAAGCCAAGTGTTCGAAGCGGAGCAGGCCTACCGCCAGAGCGAGTCCTATCTCAAGGACCAATCCTACTGGCGCCAGTATTGCCTGGATCTTCCCGACCCCACCCAGCTGGTGCCCGGCGACGCGCCCCTGCGCAAGCTGAACCGCCTGCGCAAGGCCTTCTCCGGCGCAGCGGTGGATGGGCTGCGGGAAACCGCCTCCCTGCATCGGCTTCGCCTGTCCAGCGTGCTGCTGGCCGCCTGCGCCGCCTATCTTCACAGAATGACCGGACAAAACGAGCTGGCCGTGGGCATGCCGGTGGCGGCCCGTCAGTTGAAAGCCCTTCGCGAGATTCCGGCCATGGTGGCCAATATCCTGCCGCTGCGCATCTCGTTTACGCCGGAATCCACGGTGCTGTCGGTCGCGGCGGACATCCAACGCCAGTTGCGGCGTCATCTACTGCATCAGGGCTACCGCTCGGAAGCCATGATCCGCGACCTGTACGCGGAGCGCGGCCACAAGCCGCTGTTCAACACCCTGCTCAATATCGTGGCCTATGACCAGGAAGTGGGCTTCGACGGCTGCGAAGCCGCGGTTCAGAACGTCGCCAACGGCCCCGCCGATCATCTCGGCATAGACATCTTCGACCGCAACGCCGACGGCCGGCTGGAGATAGGCTTCAACGCCAACGCCGATCTCTACCCGCTCGAGGCGCTGGAGCTGCATTACGCGCGGATGACTTTATTGCTGGAACGTTTCGTCGACGCGCCGGAAACCCTCGCCGCGGACTACCCATTGCTGCTGCCCGGCGAGCGCGAGCGCTGCTACCCGCTGCCGGTGCGCGCCGATGCGCCGCCGGTCTTCGCCGACGCCTTCGCCGCCTCCGCGCGGAGCCACGGCCACCTGCCGGCCCTGCGCCAGGGCGAGCGCGAACTCAGCTACGCCGAGCTGGACGACCGCGCCGACCGCCTGGCCAGCCTGCTGCTGGCGCGCGGCGTGCGGCCCGGCGACGACGTCGCCGTGATCGTGTCGCGCAGCGTCGAATGGGCGGTTGCAGCGGTGGCGCTGTTCAAGCTCGGCGCCGGTTATGTGCCGGTTGATCCCGACCTGCCGGAAGCCCGCATCGACTACATCCTGGCCGACGCCGCGCCGGCCGCGGTCATCGTCGCCGCCGGCGGCGCCGTCAAAACCGAGCTTGCGCCGGAGAAACTGCTGTTCCTGGACGCCGCGGCGCTGGACGCGCTGCCGCCTGCCGCTCTCCCGCTCCCCCGCGTGGCCCCCTCCGCGCCGGGCTATCTGATCTACACCTCGGGCTCCACCGGCAAACCCAAGGGCGTGGAAGTGACTCACCGCAACCTGGTGCCCATCGCGGACACCGCCATCCGGGCGGCTGGGCTGCAAGCCGGCCAGCGCGTGCTGCAATTCATCGCAGCCGGTTTCGACATGTCGGTTCTGGAAATCATGATGACGCTGCTGGCCGGCGCCACTCTGGTCCTCTGCGATAAAGTCTCCAGCGCGCCCGGCAAGCCGCTGGCCTCGCTGGTGAAACGGGAAAACATCAAACTGCTGGTGATGACGCCCAGCCTGCTGGCCTATCACCAGACCGAGGACTTCCCTCGGGACACCGTCCTGATGCTGGGCGGAGAACCGTGCACGCCGGCGCTGCTGGCGCGCTTCTCCCACTGCCGCCTGCTCAATGTTTACGGCCCAACCGAAACCTCCTTCGCCACCTCGATCAACGCCGACTACGGCGACGGCGACCTGTCCATCGGCCCCGCCACCGCCAACACCCGGCTCTACGTGGTGGACCCGCGGCAACGGCTGCTGCCGCCCGGGGCCTGGGGAGACTTGTTCATCGGCGGCCCCGGCGTGGCCCGCGGCTACCGCAACAGCCCGGAGCTGACGGCCAAAGGCTTCGTCCCCGATCTACTGGACCCCGACGACACCATGTATCGGGCCGGCGACCGCGTATTCTTCGACCACGCCGGCCGCATTCACTATCAGGGCCGCCAGGACAACCAGATCAAGCTGCGCGGGCTGCGCATCGAGCTGGACGAGATCAAAAACGCCCTGCTAGGTTGCGGCGGCGTAGAGGACGCCGTCGCCTTGCTGCGAGACCTGCCGCACGGCCCGGCCATCGTCGGCTATGTGGCCAACCAGCAGTTGGAGCTGGACAGCGAGGGGCTGAAACAGGCGCTAAGCCGTCAATTGCCCCATCACATGATCCCCAGCGTCATCATGGTGGTGCCGGCCTTTCCGCTCACGCCCAACGGCAAGCTGGCCACCAGCGAACTGCCCACGCCGACGCTGCAGGACGACGGCGAGCAAGCGCCGCCGCGCACCCCGGAAGAAGAAATCATGTGCCGGCTGTTCGCGACGGCGCTGGAATGCGGCGAGGTCTACGCCAATCAGAATTTCTTCGCGCTGGGCGGGCATTCGCTGCTGGGTCTGCAGCTAATCAACAACATCAGGGAAACCTTCGGCGTCTCCCTGGGCATCGCCGACTTCCTGGCCGCCCCCACGCCGCGCCAGCTGGCTCAGCGCCTGGAGCGGCCAGCCGCTTTCAGCGATCCCTTCGACGCCATGCTGCCGCTGCGCGTCCAGGGCGGCCGGCCGCCGCTGTTCTGCATCCATCCGGGCGGCGGCATCGCCTGGCCCTATGCCGGCCTGCTGCCCTTCCTGCCGGAGGATCAGCCGCTGTACGCCATCCAGTCGCCAATATTGCGCGATCCGGACCGCGTCATTGAATCGCTGGACGAGTTGGCGGAGGAATACCGGCGGCGCATCCAGGCGGTGCAGCCGCGCGGGCCGTACCAACTGGCCGGCTGGTCGGTGGGCGGCAATCTGGCGCTGCGCCTGGCCGCCATGCTGCAGGCAGACGGCCACGAGGTCAGCTTCCTGTGCATGTTCGACAGCTACCCGCTGCAAGGCGGGCCGGCTTCTCTGAAACTGGACGACGCCACCATCATCACCCGGATGACCCGCGCCATCGTCGGCGCGCCGCGCGCCGGTATCAAGGGGCTGAAGAGCGCCATGGAGGAAGTGCTGGGCGGCAGCCAGGTTGGCGATGAGTTTCTGACCCGGCTGGTGAACGACTCCAAGCTGATGCTGGAACTGCTCGCCCGCTGCCGCTATCAACGCTACGACGGCGACTTGATCTTCATCCGCGCCACTACCGACATCCTGCGCCCCGAGGATCAGCAGCCGTCGCTGTGGCAGCCCTACATCTCCGGCAAGCTGATCGAGTACGAAGTGAACGCGCCACATGAATGCCTGCTGCAACGCCAGTATCTGGAACAATTCGGCGCTCAATTCGCCGCCGAACTACAACGGCGGGCCTCGCTCGGCGTCAGCCAAGCCCAGACGCAGCCGGCGTAACCCCCAGTCTCAGCTTTGGCCCGCGGCTTGCCGCGGGCTTTTTCATCCCGGCGAGGGCAGAGCGCCGCGTCCGGGGAACGGCTGCTAGCCGCCTGCGCGCTTCACCGTCCAGCCGCGCTGCTTGAGCAGCCCAACCACCTGTTCGCAGTGATCGCCCTGGATCTCGATCACGCCGTCCTTGACCGTGCCGCCGCTGCCGCAGGCGTTTTTCAGTTGCTTGCCCAGTTGCGCCAGCTCCAGCGCGTTCAGCGGCGCGCCCTGGACCACGGTGACCGCCTTGCCGTTGCGGCCCTTGGTTTCCCTGCGCACCCGCACCACGCCGTCGCCGGCCGGCGCCTCTTGCTTGCCGCATTGGCATTGAGCAACGGCGAAGCCGCACTGCGGACACATGCGGCCGTGTTCGGTGGAGTACACCAAGCCGCCGGAAACATTGCGCGATTTCATGATTTCAAACCCTGGGCCATTGACGAAACGGCCTGCATCGTCGCGGTTTTGCCCGGCTTTGGCAAGCCCGCGTCGCCGCCCCCTTCGTCAAAGCGCTGGCAAACCCACCAGTCTTTTGGCATATTTAAAATTCACCCCAGCCCCTCCCAGACCATGGACCAACTCTACCGCGACCCGGCGCCGGAACGCGCCCAACTGGATGCCCAGCCCGGCGTCACCGTGCTGGAATTCGGCGCGCCCTGGTGCGGCCATTGCCAAGCGGCCCAGCCCTTGATTCAACAAGCGCTGGCGGAGTGCCCCGACGTCCATCATCTGCAAATCGAAGACGGGCCGGGCCGCCGCTTGGGGCGCAGCTACCGCGTCAAGCTGTGGCCTACGCTGATTTTCCTGCGTCAGGGCCAGGAAACCGCACGCCTGACCCGGCCCGCCACGGCGGCGGCCGTCAGCGACGCGCTGCGGCAATGCTTGCCACCCTGAAACACTGCCGCCCCTCCCCCACCACCAGGAGTCTCTCTGATGAAAACCCTGCTGCCCTACATCAACTTCCACGGCCAGTGCGAACAAGCGCTGGCCTTCTACCGCCAATGCTTCAACGGCGAAATTGTGGCGCTGATGCGCTTCGGCGACGCGGACTTCCCCAGCCCGGACGAAGCCAAGAACAAAATTCTGCACTCGGAGTTCAAAGCCGAAGGCGTTCATTTCATGGCCTCCGACGGCATGCCGGGCCGCACGCCCGTCCTGGGAGAAAACATCACGCTGAACTTCATGCTGGACAGCGAGGCGGAGCAGACGGCGATCTTCGAAGCCCTGGCCCAAGGCGGCCAGATCAGCGAACCGCTGCACGACGCCTTCTGGGGCGCCCGCTTCGGCATGCTGGTGGACCGCTTCGGCATACGCTGGATGAGCAACTGTCCGAAGCCAAGTTAAGCCCCCGCTCAATGCGGGCCGCGCAGCGACGAGCGCGGCTCTGAACCCGCTCGGCAACCCTCCTCGCGCCGCTCTGTCCGCATTTATCTATATATACATAGCTATGTTAGAATAGCAGGATGCTACGCCTTACAATCACCCCCGAGGCCGCGTCCCGGCTGCGTCTGCAGCTGATGGCCTTGACGCGCCGGCTGCGCCTGGAGGCGCAGGACGACGAACTGCCGTTCGCCCAACTGTCCCTGCTCGCCTGCATCGAACGCGCCGACGGCGCAGCAACGCCTTCGGCGCTGGCGCGCGCGGAAAAGCTGCGCAGCTCCAATCTGGCCAGCCTGCTGCGCGAACTCGAGGCCGGCGGCCTGATTCTGCGCGCCGCCGATCCCGAAGACGGCCGCAAGGTCCGGGTCCGCCTAAGCGGCGCCGGCCGCCAAACCCTTGAAGCTCACCGCCTGCGCAAAGACGACTGGCTGCGCGCCGCGCTGGCCGGACTGCCGCCGCAACGCCTGAAGCTGCTGCTCGCCGCCGGCGAGGTGCTGGCGGAACTGGCCGCGGCCGAAACGCCGGCCGCGCGCCGGCCTTGATCAATACGTAATTAGAGCCGCTAACAAAACCTCGCAGAGAACCTGAGCCAAGGCGCGCCGACGCAGGCAGTACCAGTCGTACGACAAGGAGGCGCAACGCAGGATCAGGGGTTTTGTTAGCGGGTCTTATGGAACTCAGCGATGAACACCGCTTTTATCGGTTTGGACTACATCCACGACATCATGGGCGACGGCGGCAAGGTCGCCCGCTGCGCCGAGCACGCGCGCCAACGCGGCGTCATCGTCGCCGCCAACCAGGCCATTGCCGAGACCCGCCGCCGCGGCTGGCTGGTGGTACAGGTGAAAGTGGGCTTCTCGCCCTCCTATGTGGAGCAACCCAAAAACTCGCCGCTGTTTGGCCGCGCGCACGAATTCGGCGCGCTGGATCTGTCCGGCCCCGGCACCGCCTTCCATCCGGATCTGGACCTGAGGCCGGAAGACGCCATCGTGATCAAGCCCCGCGTCAGCCCGTTTTACGCCACCTCGCTGGAAGCCGTGCTGCGCGCCCATCGCATTGAACGCCTGATCTTGTCCGGGGTCAGCAGCACCTGGGCGGTGCAGGCCGCCGCGCGCGACGCCCACGACCGCGATTATCAGGTGCTAGTGCTGGAGGACGGCTGCGCCGCCGCCAGCGAAGAAGAACATCGGATCTCGATGCGCCAGTTGGAGACGATAGCGCGCATCATTCGCCTGGAAGATCTGGCCACCTTATAAAGGCTCAATACAGATAAATGCCTCGCGGCTCCGGAGCCGGCGCGGCCACATCCTCGCCCTGCATCTCCCGCAGAGAGGACTCGATGCCGTGGCACAGCGCGGACAGCGGCAGGTCGTTGCCCTCCTTGCCAAACGGCTCTTCCAGTTCCTCGCCTATCACTTCCAAGGCCAGATAGGTGTAGGCGATGAAGACCGCGATCGCCGGCGTCAGCCAGCCTATGCTGGTGACCAGGCCGGCCGGCAGCAGCAGGCTGTACACGGTGACGGTGCGGTTGAGCAACACCCGGTAAGTGAAGGGAATGGGCGTGGAGGCGATGCGCTCACAGCCGCCCAGCACTTCGGACAGCGAGTTCAGGTTGCGGTCCAGCGCATGCCATTGCATATCGCTCAACGCGCCGTCGCGGTGCATGCGCGCGGTCAACTGCCCCAACCAGGCCAGGATCAACGCCGGCTTGAAACGCCCCGCCAACGCCTTGTCCAGAATCTCCTCCGGCAGCAAACGGCGTAAATGGGCCTCGGCGTCGTCGCCGCGCAGCTGCGCCTTCAGCGCGTAAGCGAAGGCGCAACAGCCGTCTATCAAGCGCCGCGCGTCGGCGTTGTCCGGCGCCAGCGACAAGGCCTGCCGCGCCAGCGAGCGGTTGACGATCAGCAAGCTGCCCCACAGCTTGCGCGCCTCCCAGAAACGTTCGTAGCTGACCGAGTTGCGAAAACCCAGGAAGATGGCCAGCGACACCCCCATCAGGGTGAAGGCGGGAATGCTAAGCGCCGAGTCCGCGTGCTCGCTCAGCCACCAGCCGCGAACCGCGGCGGCGGCGATGGAAATGAAGAAAACCAGCAATAGGCGCGGCATGATGCGCGGCAAGACCGAACCGTGCCAGACAAACAACAGGCGCAGCCAGGAAGAGGTGGATCTAACAATCATGGTGGGAATATGACGAAGTAAGAACGTGTTTACGATCTCTCGAGCTAAGGCGAGACAAGGCGAAAACCGCTGAGAAAGCGGAATGTACACACGGTACATGAGCATTTCGAAGGGGTTTTCAACGCCGTATCGCCAACGCGCAGCTGATCATAAACAGGTTCTAAAATGGTTGACCGGCCTCCATGATAGGGCAGCTTGGCCCCGGCCCGCCATGTTTGCGCCGGATTCAGAGCAAGTGGGGCGCCAGCGCCTCCGCCAGCCAATCCATGAATACCTGCGCGCGGCGCGGCAGGTTGCGGCGATGGGCGTACAGCAAGCTTACCGGCATCGGCGCGGCGCGGTATGCCGGCAGCACTTCCACCAGCTCTCCGCTGTCCAGCAAATGGCGCACGCCGGACTCCGGCGCCTGAATCAGGCCCAGGCCGGCCAGGCAGGCGGCCTGGTAGGCCTCCGCGTTGTTGACGATGACGCTGCCGGCCATGGCCAGCCAATGGCTGCCGTTGCCGTCCCGCCATTCCCAGCCGGCCGGACGCGCCCCCAGGACGGACACATAGTGAACCAGCCGGTGCCGCGCCAGGTCCTCAAGGCCGGCCGGCGTGCCGTAGCGCGCCAGATAGGCCGGGCTGGCGCAATTGAGCTGCCGAAAGCGCCCCAGCGGCCGCGCCACCAGGCTGGAATCGCTGAGCTCCCCCACCCGCAATACGCAATCGAAGCCCTCGCGCACGATGTCCACCTTGCGGTCGGTGCTGCTCAATTCCAGCTCCAGCCGAGGGTGGCGTTGCAGGAATTCGTCCAAGCGCGGCAACACCTGATAGCGCGCCACGCCGCTGGGCATATCCACCCGCAGCCGCCCGCTCAGCGCCTCTTCGCCGCGCTGAAACATGCCCTGCAACTCGTCCATCTCCGCCAGCACGTCCTTGCAGCGTTCGTAAAAAGCCTGGCCGTCCTGGGTCATTTGCACTTTGCGCGTGGTCCGATGCAGCAGGCGCGCCCCCAACCAGGCTTCAGTCTGTTTAACCGCCACCGAGATGCTGGCCTTGGGCAGGCCCAGGCTGTCCGCCGCCTGGGTAAAGCTGGACAGCTCGGCCACCCGAACAAAAATCTGCATCGCTTCCAGCTTGTTCATAATCCACCGCCAATTGTTATGAATATACGAACACTATAATTAAAATACTCATATTTGTTTATCAAAAAACATACAATAAACTGAGCTCATCGGGTCCAAGCCTGCACCCGCCCCCTATAGGAGATTCCCATGAGCAAGAAGATCGCAGTCATCACCGGCGGCAGCCGCGGCCTGGGCAAAAGCGCGGCCCTGCACCTGGCGCGCCAGGGCATGGACGTGGTCCTCACTTATCAAAGCCGCGCCGCCGACGCCGAGGCGGTGGTTGCCGAGATCGTGGCCTTGGGCGGCAAAGCCGCCGCGCTGGCGCTGGACGTCGGCCAGAGCGCGAGCTTCAACGCCTTTGCCGCCAAGCTGCGCCAGACGCTGACCGAACAATGGCAGCGCGCCGACTTCGACTTTCTGGTCAACAACGCCGGCATCGGCATTCACGCCGCCTTCGCCGACACCAGCGAGGCTCAGTTCGACCAATTGATGAACATCCAGCTCAAAGGACCGTTCTTCCTAACTCAGGCGCTGCTGCCGCTGATCGCCGACGGCGGCCGCATTCTCAACGTCTCCACCGGCCTGACCCGTTTCGCCCTGCCCGGCTACGCCGCCTACGCGGCGATGAAGGGCGGCGTGGAAGTGCTGACCCGCTACCTGGCCAAGGAACTGGGGCCGCGCGGCATCGCGGTCAACGTCATCGCTCCCGGCGCGATTGAAACTGATTTCGGCGGCGGCCTAGTGCGCGACAACGAGCAGGTCAACGCCCATATCGCCGCGCAAACCGCGCTGGGCCGCGTCGGCCGGCCAGACGACATCGGCGGCGCCATCGCCACCCTGCTCAGCGACGGCGCGGCCTGGGTCAACGGCCAACGCGTGGAAGCCTCCGGCGGCATGTTTCTGTAAAAGCCCGGCGCAGGCCGAGCGGCGGCGTCAGGTTTTATCAGTAGGCTAAGCGGAAGTACTTAGCCAAGGCCACGTCCCCGTGCAAGCCTTGCCTGGCAAGGCTTGCACGGGGGGCTTACCCCCTCCCCCAACCCAGCCGAAGCATTTGGCATAAGCGCGGCTTGCCCCCTCCGGCGGCAGGAACTAATTTTTGAGTATCCCCTGTCCTGGAAAGTAGCCGCCACATGCGCGCAGGCCTCAACCGCACTCTGTCCGCCGTCAGCGGGCTGAGCCTGCATGCTCAATTGCTGCTGTTCGCCCTGGCCTGCCTGCTGCCCGCCGCCGTGTTGATCGGCATCGGCGCCTACGAATCCGCCCGCGATCTGCGCGACGCCGCGCAAATGCAAACCCGCGTCGTGGCCGACCAAGTGGATCAAACTCTGGCGGACAAAATCGTCGAACTGGAGCGGCTAATGGCCCAACTGAGCCAGAGGCCGTCTCTACGCCGGCTCGACGCCGCCGAATGTGCCGACGCCTATCGCGATCTCACGCTGAGTTTTCCCTCCATCTCCCAGCTGACGCTCAGCAACGCCGCGGGGCAGCCGGTCTGCCGCCATGCGCAAAACCCCGCCATGCAGGCGCCCCCGCTCAACCACGACTGGTTCTCCCGCGCGCTGGACGCCCCCGGGCTAATGCTCAGCGAACCACGGCAAGAGCCCGCCACTCGGCGTTGGATCATCATGCCCAGCTATCCGGTGCGCGATGAACAAGGCCGCCGCGTCGGACTGCTGACACTGCAACTGGACCTGCTGGCTCTGCAGTCCCATGTGCTGCCCGCCACACTGGACCGCAAGCTGACCATCGCGGTGCTCAGCTCGCAAGCGGTCTTTTTGCTGCGCTATCCGGACCCCTCGCTCTGGCACGGCAAAACCTCGGCCAATGTCGTCCGCACCATGTCGCGCATCCGCGGCAACGCCTCCGGATTCGAACTGGGCGTCGGCCGCGACGGCGTGTCGCGCCTCTACTCCTATCGCAAGTTTTCCCAAGCCGACTGGCTGATCATCGCCGCTTTGCCGGAACAGGATGTCTTCGCACCCTACGACAACCGCCTGCGCTGGGGCGCTGCCAGCGGCATCGCCACCTTGCTGCTCTGCGGCTTGCTGGCGCAAAGCTTCAGCCGCGCGCTGACCCGACCGGCGCGACAGCTGGCGGAAACGGCGCAAGCCGTGGCCAGCGGCGCCTCTCAGGCGCGGGCGCAGGAGCTGGGGCCGCGCGAACTGCGCGCGGTGTCGCATCAGTTCAACCACATGCTGGACCAGCTGCAAGCGCACGAGACTGCGATCCGCCTCAGCGAAATGCAACGCGCCGGCATCATCGACACCGCGATGGACGCCATCGTCACCATCAACGCCGATCTGAACATCATCCTGTTCAATCCCGCCGCGGAACGCGCTTTCGGCTACCGCGCCGAACAAGTATTGGGCCAGCCGGTCAATATTCTGGTGCCGGACGCCCTACGCGCCGGCCACGCGCAGTTGATCCGCGGCTTCGGCCGGAACGGCCCGGTCAGCCGCACCCTTGCGCCTGCCGGCGGAGTGCGCGGCCTGCGCGCCGACGGCAGCGAGTTCTACGCCGAAGCCTCGGTGTCCCAACTAGAGGTGGGCGGCCAGAAGTATTACACCGCCATCATGCGCGACATCACCGAGCGGCTGAAAACCGAGCAAGAGCTCAAACGCCACAGCCAACAACTGGAGTCGCTGCGCGATATGGGGCTCACCCTGTTGTCCGCCGCCAGTCCGCAACAAACCGCTCAGAAAGCGCTGCGCATGCTGGCGCAATTGGTGCCATTCTGGGGCGCGTCGGCCACGATGTTCGACTGGCGGCACGAGGAGATCATCTTTTTGGCGCTGGAATGCGACGCCAAAGACGAGATTCCGATCGATAGCCGCTTCCCTTTTTCCAGCTATGGTTTAAACGATCTGGAGCAGCTCAAGCGCGGCCAGCCCAGCTTCATGCACGACATCACCACGCAGGCGCAACCGCCCGCGCTGGTCAAATGGCTGCGCAGCCACGGCGTGCGCGCCTATCTAAGGCTGCCGCTGATGGCGGAAGGGCAGTTGCTAGGGTCCTTGAACCTCGCGTTCCAGACCATCGCCCGCCACGACTTCGAACACCTGGAGGTCTCGCGAGCCTTCGCCCAGCAGCTAGCCATCACCTTGCAGCACTCCTTGCTGCGGCTGCGCATAGAACGGCTCAACCGCGTCTACGCCATCCTCAGCGGCATCAATATGCTGATCGTGCGCTGTCACGACCGCCAGGAACTGTTCCAGGAAACCTGCCGCATCGCCACCCATAGCGGCGCGTTCAAAATGGTCTGGATCAGCACATGGGATCAGAGCGACGGCCAACACCGCCTCGCAGCGCTGCAAGGGCAGGCCGAACCGCTTCCAGACGCCGAGGCGCTGCTGTTGTCCGCCGCCGCCATCAACAGCGGCGGCAACCTCGTCTGCAATCAGCTTGGCGCGCCGTTGCCCTACTCGGCGCGTGAGCAGCTGCTGGCGCAGGGCATCCGCTCGCTGGCCTGCCTGCCCTTGCCGCTGCCCGGACAACGCGCCGCCTCGCTGGCGCTGTGCTCCAATGAGGCCAACGCCTTCGATCACGAAGAAATGCAGCTGCTGTCCGAACTGGCCGGCGACATCGCTTTCGCGCTGGACCACATCGAAAAAGAAGAGCGGCTGCATTTTCTGTCTTACTACGATGAGTTGACCGGCCTGGCCAACCGCAGCCTGTTCCATGAGCGCCTGGCGCAACAGATCAGCGCCAATCACAACGAGCAGCGGCGCCTGGCGGTGGTCTTCCTCGACATCGAGCGCTTCAAATCCATCAACGATGTCTATGGCCGCTGGGCAGGCGACCAGGTGCTGCGCCTGCTGGCGGCGCGGCTGGAGTCGTTTACCGAGGAAGCCAGGCTGCTGGCTTGCGTCAAGATAGACCGTTTCGCGCTGATGATCCCCGGGGTCAAAAGCGAGGAGGACATCGCGCGTCAAGTGATGCAATTGCAAGACCGCTGCGTCGCCCAACCCATCGCCATCCTGGATAAGCAGCTGCGCGTTTCCGCCAAATTCGGCATCGCCATCTACCCGGAAGACGGCGCCGACGCGGAAAACCTGCTGGAGAACGCGGAAGCCGCTCTCAAGCTGGCGCAAAACACCAATGAGCGCTATTTGTTCTACCGTCAGGAGATGAGCGAACGCGCCGCCGTAACGCTGGAGCTGGAAAATCGGCTGCGTTTGGCGCTGGAGCGTCAGGAGTTCGTGCTTCACTACCAGCCCAAGGTGGACGCGGTGTCGCGGCAGATCATAGGCGTGGAAGCGCTGTTGCGCTGGCAGAGCCCGGAGCGCGGCCTGGTGTCGCCGGCGCAATTCATCCCGCTTCTGGAGGAAACCGGCCTGATTCTGGAAGTGGGCGCCTGGGCGCTGCGGCAAGCCGCGCGCGACCATCTGCGCTGGCAGCAAGCCGGCTATCCGGCGCCGCGCATCGCGGTCAACGTTTCGCCGCTGCAATTACGCCAGGTCGATTTCTCCGAACAGTTGCAGAACGCCTTGAGCGAAGGCGCCGCCGTGCCGGGCATCGACATCGAAATCACCGAAACCGTGGTGCTGGACAACCTGGACACTTGCGGCGAAACGCTGCGCCGCATCCGCGATATGCAGGTGGGCATTTCCATCGACGACTTCGGCACCGGCTACTCCTCACTGTCCTACCTAGCCAAACTGCCAACCCAGGAACTGAAGATTGACCAGTCCTTCGTGCGCGCCATGCTGGAAGATCCGGACGCAATGACCTTGACCGGCGCCATCATCGCGCTGGCCCATTCCCTGCAGCTCAAAGTGGTGGCGGAAGGCGTGGAAACCGATGAACAAGCCACCGCCTTGACTTATATGTTCTGCGATACCCTGCAAGGCTACCTATTCTGCAGGCCTCTGCCGGCGGCGGAACTGGAGCGCCGCTTCTGGCTGGATCGGCCCGACCCGCGCGCGCCGCTGCTCAATATCGTTCAGGAGCCCGCCGCCACGCCGGCCCCCGGCTAGAACCTGTTTACGATCTCCCTAGCGATGAAGCGCTAGCTGAAACCGCCGCGCCGCCTTGACCCCGTCCCCGCTCTCGGCAACAATCCCCACGTTGCCGCCCAAACAAGCGGCACACGGGATTGGCGTCCCGTTACTTAACTATCGATTTGCTTGCGCGGAACACTGTGCAAGCAGTTTTCCTATGCCTACGCACTCTTGGCAGGTGCGTGGTGGGGGAGTGTCATGCACTCGCCGGTTTGATAGTTAAGTCCGGTACGCCAATCCTGCCACGCGCCTGCCTTATACCTCAGCCTTACCCGGCAGGTGGTTTATCTTGTGTCACAGCAGGAGAAACACCATGTCTTACAACCTACCTCCCCGTCGCCGCTACAAACTGGCCGCCCGCGAACAGCAGGAAACCCTGCTTCCCTTCGTCCGTTATCTGCCCTCGCGCAACCACCCCCACTACTGGCAAATGCCCACCGCAGCCGAAAACTACGCCATCGCTTGTGCTTACGGCCGGGAATGCGCCGCCCATTTGCTGCAATGGTTGAAGGACAATCCGGAATACGTCGGCTCTGGCCTGCTCAGCCGCGTCGCTCGCGACATCGATTTCGACGACCACAGCCAACGCGGCCACTGGATGGGCTTCTTCAACTACTTGGAGCACATGCTGTGGCTGGGCGCGCGCCGGGTCCGGGTCTACCGTCATCTGGACAACCAACACCAGCTGCATGACGCGCAAACCCTGCGCGCATGGCTGGAGGCGCGACGGCAGCGACATCAGAAACGTCCGCGCTAAAAACGTGTTTACGATACGTGCTGCATAAGCGTTGCGAAGGAGTGATCACCATGTCGCGCCTCGCGACGCGCAGCAGATCGTAGACAGCTTCCAAGCACGCAAAAAAGGGAGGCCTCGGCCTCCCTTCATCCCCGTTTGGGCCGCGCTGCGCGCGCCCTCGTTCTTCAGCTTACTTGGCTGCGGAAGCCGCGGCTTTCTTGTGGGTTTTCTTTACGGCGTGCTTCTTGTGCTGAGCCGGCTTCTTGGCGGCTTTGGCCGGAGCGGAGGCTTCCGCCTTGGCGGCTTGGGCCTTTTGAGCCGGAGCCGAAGCAGCCTGCTTGTGGGTTTTCTTAGCGGCGTGCTTCTTGTGCTGAGCCGGCTTTTTGGCGGCCTTGGCCGGGGCGGAGGCTTCGGTCTTGGCGGCTTGCGCTTTCTGCGCCGGGGCGGAAGCGTGCTTCTTCACGGCCTTGTGCTGCGCTTTCTTGGCGGCGGGCGCGGCTTTGGCGACCGGGGCGGAAGCCGGCTTGGCGGCTTCGGCGGCGAAGCCGGCGGCGGAGCTCAGGGCGAAAGCAGCGGACAGTACGATCAGGCTCAGTTTTTTCATGGTGACATTCTCCAGTCGGGTCAGGGGGGCGTCCGTCTGCTTAAGTACTGCCGCGACGCCGGGGCTTTGGTGTTTCCTTGCTGCGTATCCTAGGCGTCCCGGCTCGCCCCCGTCTGTGAGTCAGTTGTAAAGGCATGTAACGCAAAGTAGCCTTCCTACTGAGTCTGCACCTCAAGCTCGCTGATCCGATATTCTCCATCCAGCCAGGCCACCACCTCCCGCGCGCAGGGATGATCCACCGCCGCGTAACGCGCGCGCAGCTCTACGGCGCGTTCGCCCAACTGATCCAGTCCCACGTCCTGCAAGGTCAGCAAATCCCGCCACAACATGTCGGCCAGTTCCTCGCCGGCCACCACCTGGGCGGCGCGGCGCATCGAGGCGCCGTATTGATAGCGCGGCCCCAGCCTATAGCTGTCCGCCAGCGTCAGCGCGGGAATCAGGCTGAGCGCGGCTTGCTGCGCCGGATTGATCCCGTGCGCGGCCAACAGTTCGGCGTTGGCCGCGGACCGGCCGGTGAAACCGCGCACATGCAGGTATTGCGACATTCGCGCGCCGTCGTTCACCGGGTAGTTGTCCCACAGCACCGGCTTGCGGCCCAGCCATTTGCCCACTTGCAACAAGTGCCCGGGCGAGATTTCACGCGAGCACACTTCTTCGCCGGTCCAGAAAATATCGATGTCCGGCGCCAGCCACTGGCCCAGTTGTTGCAGATAGCCTGCTGGACGCTGGCCGAACACCCGGTCCAGCACCGGATCGCTGGAATAGTAGCTGGGGCAAACCAGCAAGCGCTCCACCTTGCAGCGCTGGCTCACCCAGGCGACGATCTCCGCCTGGCGCTCCGCCAGATCAGGCAGATCGCCGCGCATATCGTCGAACAGGATGGCCAATTGGCGGACGCCGATGCGTTGCAGTTGTTCCAACTTGCGCGCCAGCGCCCGGCGGGCGTCGTCGTTGAAGTTCAGATACGCTTCGTACGGACTGAGCCCCATGCCGAAGCTGACCTCCTGCCGCTGGCAATGGACGGCGAACGCCGCTAGCCGCGCTTCCTGCTCCGCCGGATAGTCCTGCTGCCACTCGCGGCGCAGATACGCGTCCGCTTTCGGCGCGTACAGATAGAAACGATAACCGTGCGCCGCCAGCGTGGTGACCAGCAGCTCCCGCTGCGCCCAGTTCCATGGCTTGCCGTAGAAGCCTTCGATAATGCCTAAAGGGATGTTCATTGAGAGAAACCTTCCGCGTCCTCGACGCATCGGGGCCAGGCTGGCTCTTCGCGCCCGACCGGCGGCCGGGATGGCCGCCAGCCATCGGAAAATGATGACTTCATGCTATTGATTGACTCAATAAACTGCGTCAAGTTGCATTAAAAGTCGAGAACATGGCTCGCTTATGCCATAGCCGGCAATGCGTCCAAGGCCGCGCACAAGGTTGTCAGTTCGCGGCCCAGCTTCTGGATGCGCGCCGGCGTCGCGTCTTCGGCCCGCCCTTGTCTCAAAATGGCCTCCAGCGCGGCGGCCTCGGCTTGAACGCGGACCAGCCCCAAGGACCCGGCGGCCCCTTTCAGCGAGTGGGCGATGCGGCACGCCTCCTCGCCTTCTTCCGCGCGCGCCGCGTCCTCCAACCTGGCCGCGTCATTGCGATGAAGGTCCGCGAATTTGCGCAGCAGGCGTTCAAAACGCTCCAGATCGTTCCCAACGGTGCGCAGGCCCGCCGCCAGATCCACCCCGGGCAGCCCCATCAACTGCTCGCGTCGCCCGGCCACCGGCTGCGGATCGGGCGGCATGATCCCAGACGGCGCAAGCGACGGCAGCCATTTCAACAGCAATCCGAACAGTTGCTCCGGGTCCACCGGCTTTGCCACGAAGTCATTCATGCCGGCAGCCAGACAGCGTTGGCGGTCCTCTTCGAAAGCGCTGGCGGTCATGCCCAGAATAGGAGTCCGCTCCCAGCGCGGCAGGGCCCGGATCCGGCGCGTCGCCTCCAACCCGTCCAGTTCCGGCATCTGCACGTCCATCAGCACCAGATCGTATACGCCGGCGGCGGCGCACTCCACGGCCTCCCGGCCATTTCGCGCCAGCTCGGCCTTTAGGCCAACGCTGCCCAGCAGCCAGAGCGCCACCTCCTGATTGATGAGGTCGTCCTCCACCACCAGCACCCGCGCGTCCGCGCGCAGCCGTAATTCGGCCTCAACCTCGTCAGGCTCCACATCGGCCGGCTCGGCGGCAACGCTGTCCCCCTCCGTCAGCCAGGCGGTCAGCCAAAACACGCTGCCGTACCCTTCCCGGCTTTCCGCGCCGACTTCGCCGCCCATCAACGCGGCCAGACGCTGGGTGATCGCCAAGCCCAGGCCGGTGCCGCCGTATTTGCGGGTAGTGGAGTCGTCCGCCTGCTGAAACGCCTGGAACAGGCCGGCCAGTTTGTCGGCGGGAATGCCTATGCCGGTGTCGCGCACCTCGAAGCGCAGCAGCAGGCGTTCGCCCTCGCTTCGCAACAGCCGCGCGCGCATGGCTATCGTTCCCCGCTCGGTGAATTTGACCGCGTTGCCCGCGTAATTGAGCAAGGCCTGGCGCAAACGGGTGGGATCCCCGCGCAGACACGGCGGCACGCCGGCGTAATCGATCTCCACGCGCAAACCCTTGGCTTGCGCCGGCTCATCGATCAGCGAACGCACATGATCGAACAGCCCGCCGATGGAGAAGTCGGTCCGCTCCAGCGACAACTTGCCGGCTTCGATCTTGGACAGGTCCAGAATGTCGTTGATGATGCCCAACAGATGCCCGCTGGCCACCAGCACTTTTTCCAGCTTGGCCTGCTGCTCCGGCCGCGGTTGGGTGCGCATCAGCAAATGGGTGAAGCCGATGATGGCGTTCAAGGGCGTACGGATTTCATGGCTCATATTGGCGACAAAGGCGCTCTTGGCCAGATTGGCCGCTTCCGCGTCCTCCTTGGCGCGCACCAGCGCCTGCTCGGTCTCCTTGCGCCGGGTGATGTCGGTGACGAAGCCGATGATTTTGTCCGAGCCTCCCGGCTTGTCCGGCAAGTAGTACGCAATCATCTCCACCGCCACCAGCCGCCCGTCCCGGGTGCGTTGCTGGGTTTCGAACTGCGCCCGGCTTTGCTGCCGCAGGCGCTCCACGGTGTGCGCGTAGATTTCGGGCGTGGTGTTGGGCACGATGTCCGACACGTTCAGGCGCAGCATGTCATCGACGCCGTAGCCCAGCAGCTCCGCCGCGTAACGGTTGACGTAGATCAGCCGCCCGCTCGCCGCATCCACCCAGTGGATGCCTATGCCCACGCTGTCCATGGCGAACTGAGTGGTTTGCAGCTTGGCGCTGGTGGCGCGCACCTCCGCGGTGCGCACCGCCACCAGTTCCTCCAGGTGATGGCGGTGCTGATCCAGCTCCATGGCCAACCGTTTTTTCTCGGTGATATCCTCTTGCAAGGACAGGTAATGACTGATCCTGCCGTCCGGTTGACGGATAGGCGAGATATGGGCGAAGTCAACGTAATCGCTGCCGTCCTTGCGCCGGTTGAACAACTCGCCTTTCCATGGTTTTCCGGCCCGCAGCGCGCCCCACAGCTCGGCATAGGTGTCCGCCGGAGTCAGGCCGGACTTGAGCAGATTGGGCGTCTGCCCCATCACCTCTTCCCGGCTGTAACCGGTGTTGCGGACAAACGCTTCGTTGACGTATTCAATCCGCGTTTCCAGATCGGTGATAACGACACTCTCCGGGCTCTGCTCCACCGCCATGGACAGCTGGCGAATCCGCTCCGCCGCCTGCCGCCTCAGGGTGATGTCGCGGAAAGCGCCGTAGACGCCGCCGTCCGGCAGGCGGATCGCGTTCACCTCCACCGGCACCTCGGCGCCGTCCTTGCGCCGCAGCAGCATCTCGGCGCTCAACTGCTCGTTGGACAGCAGCCGCCGGAACAAAGACTGCGCATCGTCCGCCGCGGAGCCCGCGCTGAAATCGCCCACCCGCATCGCCAGGATTTCCTGCTCGTCATAGCCCAGCAACTGACAGGCCTGCAAGTTAGCGTATTGATAGCGCCCTTCCGCATCCGCCACCAGCACCGCGTCGGCGGCATGATCCAACACGCTGCGATAACGCGCCTCGGCGCTGGCCAGCGCCTGGGTTTTTTCGCGCAGCGGCCGCAAATCGTTATAGGAGCCGAAAAAGCCGCAGAACGCGCCGGACAGGTCGTGCATGGCGGAAACGGACGCGTAAACCGGGATGATTTCGCCGTTGCTGGCGACGCGCGCCTGCTCGCCGGTCCAGCGCCCCTGTTGTTTCACCTGCAGCTCCAGGACCGCCCGCTCCGCCCGTCTGACCCGATCGTCCGGAATGAAGCGGGAGATCGAGGTGCCCAGCAGCTCGCCGATCGAATACCCCATCAACTCGCCAAACGCGGCGTTGACGTACAGGATGTTCTTGGCCGCATCGGTCATCACCACCGGCTGCGCCGACTGATCCAGCGCTTCCGCCAGCCGGTGGCGCTCTTCTTCCACCGATTTGCGGGCGGTGATGTCCTCGGTGAAGATCACGATGCCGCCGATGGAGCCGTCTCGCGCGTGCCATGGCCGCACTTCCCAACACAGCCACTGCGCCGCGCCGTTCTGACGCAGAAAGCGGTCTTCCTCTTCGCGCACCACCTCCCCGGCCAGCGCCCGGCGATGGATTTCCCGCCAAGCGTCGGGGATTTCCGGGAATACCTCGTAGTGAGATCGGCCAATGATCTCCTGACCGTCCAGTTGGTAATCGTCCAGCCAACGGCGGCTGGCCGCCAGATAGCACATATTGCGATCGAACATCGCCAGCGCCGCCGGCGCGTGCTCGATGAACAGCAATAGTCTTTCCTCGCTTTCCAACAAGGCGTTTTCCATGGCTTTCCGGTCGGACACGTCCTGCATAGCACCTCGCACCGACACCACCTTGCCGCCCGCCAACACCGGCCTCCCGGACACCCTCACCCATTTGCGTCGGCCGCTGGCACTGAGCAATTGCAGCTCCAGATCATAGGGCTCGGCCTCCGTCACGACGCGGCGCACCGCTTCCTCTATCCGCCGACGATCTTCCCCATGGAAAAAGCCCAAGCCAATGCAGGTGTTGGCCGGGGCATCGACCGGCAGGTCATGGATGCGGGCCACTTCCGAGGTCCAGCCGCCATCCCCGGTGGCGGGATCGAACCACCACCCGCCCACCCGGGCGATGGCGCTCATTTCCTGCAGCAATTGCTCGCGCTTCCCCTGCTCCGCTTCGGCGCGCTTGCGCGCGCTGATGTCCGACGCGATGCCGCACACCGCGTAAGCGCGCCCCTCTGCGTCGAACAAGGGGAATTTGTACACCAAGTAGGTATGCGGGCCATCGTCATGCGGCACGGTTTCCTCGTATTCGCGCGCCTGGCCGCTGCTCAGCACTTCCAGATCGGCGTCGCGCAACTTGGCCACCACCTCGGGCGGAAACAAGTCCTCGTCGCGCAGACCGCGCATGGCCTCTACACTGATATGGAACAAATCGGGATAGCGTTGATTGACCAGCAGATAGCGGCCGTTCATGTCTTTGACAAAGATTACCGCGGTGGAGTTGTCGATGATGGCATGCAATAAAGCTTGCTGACGCGTCAGCTCATTCTCCGCCCAGCGCGAGCGGCGGCTAATGAGGCGCTGGCTGAACAGGCTAAACATCAAGCCGCACAAGGCGAACAAGACAATAGAGGCGGCATCGGACGTCCGGGTAATGACGAAGCTCCACTGCGGGGGCATGAACAGATACCAAACCAAAGGCACCGACAAGGCGGTGGCGACCAGACCGCCGGTCAGCCCGCCCAGCATGGCGGAGAGGAAAACCGCAGGATAGAACAGGAACCAGACATAGGGGTGGATCCAGTCCCAAAACCACCACTGCGTGGCCAAAGCCAGCAAGGGCACCAGAACCCCCACCCCGCACGCGCGCCATGGCAGGGAGGCGAGGAAGACCCGGAAACGCCCTTTCCACGCCTCTTGTTTAAAATCCGTCAATTCTCGGCCTCGACTGGAAAGCTGGCTTGGTTTTGTCAGTTCTCACGATAGACCACGCCCCTACGCCGAACAAACCGCTTACTGCCGCCGCAGGCTTCTGGCCTCCCCCTCGGCGTCGCGCCATTGCAGCGTTCCGCCCTCAATCAGCAGAGTCTCCGGCAGCACGGCGCCGCGCGCCAGTTGCGGCGTATGCGCCTCCACGGTCAGCGGATAGGCGATTGGCACGCCGTAACGGCGCGGGCTGCGCGCATAGCAGCCATGCTCGTTGTAAAACAACTCCAGCCAAGCGCCTTCTCCATTCTCATAACGCCCCGGAGCAAACAACTGCTCGTCCGGCTGCTGCCGTCCCGGCGTCGGCAGGACTTCCAACTCCTCTCCGCTGGCGATGCGCGCCAAATCCCGTCCCAGGCGCTCCACCGGCGAACCGAAGGCATTGGCCAACACCACCACGCCGCCTCCGCCGGGCAAAACACTCATAAACGAAAAAAAGCCGTTGACGTCACCAAAGTGCTGGGCCAGCCGCAGCCGACGGCCGGCCAGCGTCCAGTCCTCGCCGTAAAACCCGTAGGCGTACTCCAGGGCGCCCACGTCCAGCATCAGCGCGGCCAGCCTGGCCGGCAAAGCCTCGCCCCGCTGCAGCGCCTCCAGCCAGCGGCACAGATCCCCCGCGCTGGAGACCAGATCGTAGACGCCCCAAGCCACCGACATGTCCATCGGCTCCGCGTAGCGCCACGGCGCTCCGGGATGCAGGCCGCGCGCGGCCTGCGGCAGAATAACGCGGCCATCGTCGACGTAAGTGCGCTCCAGACCCAGCGGCCGAAACAGATATTGCTGCCGATAGCTGGAGAAGTCCTGATCCGCAACCCGCTCCACAATGGCCGCCAACAATAAATAGCCGGTGTTGCTGTACGCGTGGGCAATGCCCGGCGGGCAAGCCGGCGGCAAAGCGTGCGCCCAATCCAGCAGTTCCTGCGGCCGATGCGCCAGCCGCATCCGCGTCGGCCAATACTCCGCCGCGCTGGTGAAGTTGGCGGTGCCCGCGCTGTGATTCAGCAACTGATGCAGGCTGATGCCCGCCGCGTTGGGAAAGTCGGGAAAAAACCGCTCCAGGCTGTCGCTCAGCTCCAGCCGCCCCTGGGCCACCTGCTGCAGCACCGCGGCGGCGGTGAAGCTCTTGCTCAACGAGCCGATGCGAAACACCGTGTCCGGCTCGTTGGCCACGGCCAGGCCCGGATCGGCCATGCCGCCGGCCACCGCCACCCGCTCTCCGTCGGCCAGGCCGACGGCCGCCACGCCGTGCAGACAGCCCGCCGCGTTCCAGGAGCGCAGATACGTGTGCAACGCGGCCACCGTGCTCATGCCCATGCCCATCCCCTCTGTTCAGGATCGTTTCGACGTCAAGCAGCGTTTCTCCGCCTCATCATCACTATGGTTTGTTTCCCCGCCGCTCGCCATGCGATCCTCGCCGCGGCGTCGGCGTCGCCTTGCCTCCCCCGAACCGGTTCGCGAACTCAGTAAAAGTAGTCGACCAGCAATTGCCAGACCCGCCGCGCCGGGCTGGCGCCGTAGCGGCTGTCCGGCGCTCCGTCAAAACGCTGCCACTGCAAGGCCAGGTCCGCCGCGCCCAGGTGATAACGGACTTCAGCCCAATTCATGCCGCTGTGATCCACCAAGTCGAAACTGCGCATCGCGGTCAGATCCAGATTGTCCACCAGCGCGTCCTGCCAATACGCGCGCAGCAAGGCGGCGCGCCGGGTGGGCAGACCGCCCCCGGCGCCGACCCCAGACCGGTAAGCGCCGTAGAGCGCCGGCTTCTCGCGCAGCGCGCGCCATTCATCGTTATCCGGCGCCGCCCCGTCCTGCTGCCCCTCCAAGGTCAAGCTCAGTTTGTTGGCGCCGGTCCAGGTCAGACCGCCGGCCAGACGATTGCGCCAAGCAGAATCCGACACCCCCAGGCTTTGCCTCCAAGCGGTCTGCTGCCGCCCGCCGGCCCATTCCAGATAGATCACGGTGGCCTTGCCGAGCACGCGCGACACATTGAAGCCCAGTTGCGGAGAGCGGCCTTGCTCCTGCAGCAGCAGCCATTGCGGATTCAGGTTTTCAGCGAAGCGATAGCTGCCGGCCAGCAGCAGCCGCTGCCGTGGATTGCTGGCGCCCCAGTCCAGGCTGGCGCCGTCCGGATTAGGCCAAGAACCCAGCTTGGGCGACCAAATCGCGGTCAAGGAACCGCGGTCCCACAGCTGCTGCCAGCGCAACATGGCGTTGCCGAGGCGATTCTGACGCAGGCTATCCGGGTCAGCCGACACCACCGAGCGCACGGTGCCGGCGCCGAGAAAATCAGTGGGGTTGTAGCCCACGGCCACGCCGTAGCGGGTATTGACGCGCCCTAAATCCAGCATCGCGTCGACGCCGAACTCGCGGCTTAGATAGGCCTCCTTCAGGGTATTGACGCCGTGGTCCCGCTGCGGCGAGCCGGCGAAGCGCCAATCCAGCCGGTTGGCCAGCACGCCGCGCCAGGCCGGGCTTAGCCGACCATCCCAGCGCAGATCGAAAGACAGCCGCTGGCTATCGTCCCCCGGCCGCGGCGACAGCGCGGCCGCCTCCAGTTGAAGCTTCAGATCCCGCGGTCTCTCCTCCTCCATCCGGGTTTGATCCGCCAGCCGCAACGCCTCCTCGTCCGGCGGCGCGTCGGCGCCCCGCGCGGCCGCGCACGCCAGCGCCAGCGCCAGCAACAGCCCAAGCGCCAGCTTCCGCATCGTCATTCGGCCCGAAAGCGCGGCAGATAATCGCGTTGCAACCAGGCTTCCGGCACCTCGCGCCAAGCGAACTGGCTATTGCGCATCACCGTTATCCAACGCGGGTTGAGGCCGTCGATGATCACGGTTTCCGTCGGGCGCTCTCGTCCCAACACCGGCTGGTAAGCGCGGTAATACGCGGTCTTCAGCAGGCTTCCGCTCTCGGCGTAGAACTGCGCCTTGCGGCTGCGGTAGCCGTCGCGGTCCACCCACAGATCGATCGCGTGATAGGTGACGCCGGGATTGCGCGCGGTGAGCCGCAGCTTGTAACAAAGCCGCGTCTGGCGGTCGCCGTCCTGGATTGACTCCTCCCCGGCCAGCGCCGCCCGATAGTCCAACGCCAGATTGACGGTGACCACGTCGCCGTTGGCCGCCTGGCCCAGCAGCCGCTGCTGCGGCGAAATCGGCACGCTGGCCTTGCTCGCCGGGTCGAAAAACCACAGATCGTTGCCGCTTTTGAGCATCAGTTTGCCGGCGTCGCGTTTGGGATTGATGAAGCGCAGCAAGCTGCGGAACTGCCCGCTGCCGGCGTCCGCCCGTGAATACACCGCCAACGCGCTGGCTTCGTTCTGCTTGCCGTCCTTGTAGCTGACCAGCGACACCACGAGTCCGAAGGAGCGCTCCGGATTACGCACCGCGTCGCTGTTGGCCAGGATAGTCTGCGCGTCCGGCGCCGCCAGCGTTGTCGTCGCCCACAGCGTCGCGCCCAGAGCGGCCCAGCGTGCCGCCCTCACTCCCTTGAAGATTCCAAGCGTTTCACGCATGACGCAAAGCCTCCACGATATTGGCCGCGGCCGCGCGCCGCGCCGGCCACCACGACGACAGCAAGGCCATCGCCATCAAACCGCCGGCGGTCACCGCCATCATCCGCCACTCGCCCCATACCCGCACCAGGATGGGACTGGGGTCTACCTGCCCCGGCGGTAGCCAGGTCAAACCGGCATGGTTGATCAGCCAGGCGGCCAGCAGGGCCAGCGCGATGCCCAGCGCGCCGCCGGCCAGGCCCAGCAAGCAGCCTTCGCACAGGAACAGCCGCTGAATGCCGCGGCGGCGCAGCCCCATCGCCCGCAACGTGCCGATCTCCACCGTGCGCTCCAGCACCACCATATTCATGGTGTTGCCTATGGTGAACAGCGCCACGCAGGCGATCAGCACCGCCAGAAAGCCAAAAATAGTGCCGAACATGCCGGTGATCTGCCCATATTGCGGCTGCAAGGTGGCGAAGTCGTGCGCCGCCAGCGGCTGGCCGCTCAAGATGGTGGCGAACAGCTGACGCAAACGCGTCTCGGCCGCCGGAATCTGCTCGGTATGCCTGAGCTGCAGCACGATGGCGGTGGCCATCGGCTCGCCCTGGCCGTACACCAGCTGCTGAGCCTGGCGCAGATGCAGGCCGACATACATGTCGTCCAACTCCTTGATGCCTTGGCTCTCCACCTTGGCCACTTTCAAGCGGGCCACATTGGGCGCGCCGGCGGCGGTGGCGGCCAAGAGTTCGATCTGATCGTCGCGGCCGCCGGCCAGCGGCGCCGCCGCGGACAAGGCAGCCAGATCGGCCGGCAAATCACCGCCGCCGGCCGGGGCCGGTGGCGGCGCGCAATCCTTGAGCTTGAACGCCGCGCACAATTGCAGCACTCGCGCCACACCAGTGCCGATCACCGCCGCGTTCGGCGCGGTGCCGGTCAGCGCCACCGGCTTGCGCTTGTCGTTGAAGCCGTAATCGTCCCAGCGCCGCAGCCGGTTCTGCGCGTCCACTTCGCTGCCGCGCGCGATCACCGTTCGCGAGGCGCCGGCCGCGTAATGGCCGGCGATGCCGCCCAAACTCAGCGTGGGCGTCACCACCGTCAGCATCGGCCGCAGCACCGGGTCGTTCTCGATCAGCCGCATCACCTTCCGGTAATCGCGGATGCCGTAAGCGGCGGGGTTGCCGCTGCCGTACAGGAAATAGTCACGGTGCTGCACCTGCAGATGACCGCCGGCGCGCACCATGCCGGTTTGCAGCCCGTATTGCACCGTGCGGTTGTAACCGCCGAACAGCAATACCGCCACCAGGCCGATGATCATGGTGGACAAGGTCGCCAAGGTGCGGCGGCGATTGCGCAGCAGATTGCGCCAGGCCAGCTTCAAGGTATTCACAAGGCCTCCTCTGCGTTCAGCGCGCCCACCCGGCCGTCGCTGACCTGATAGCGGTCATCCGCCGCCGCGATCACCTGCGGATCATGCGAGGAAAACACCACCGCCACGCGGCGTTCGCGCTGCAATTGGCGCAACAAGGCCAGGATGGACGCCCCGGTATGGCTGTCCAGATTGGCGGTGGGTTCATCGGCCAGCACCAAGGCCGGTTCGTGCACCAACGCGCGCGCAATCGCCACCCGCTGGCGCTGACCGCCGGACAGCTGTCCGGGCCGGTTCGCCGCCTTGTCCGCCAACCCCACCGCCGCCAGCATCTCCAAGACCCGTTCGCGCCGCCGCCGCGCCGGCACGCCCTGCAATTGCAACGGGTACTCGACGTTCTCAAACGCCGACAGCACCGGCATCAGATTGAAATTCTGGAAGATGAAGCCGATGTGGCGCGCGCGAAAATCGCTGCGCGCGTCGTCGCTCAAACAGCCCAAATCCTGATCCGCCACCATGATCTTGCCGGCATCGGCGCGGTCTATGCCGCCGATCAAGTTCAGCAATGTGGTCTTGCCGCTGCCGGACTGGCCGGACAGCACGGTGAAGCGCGCCGCGGAGATGTTGAGGCTGACTTCCGCCAACGCCGGCACGCGCACCTGCTCCATCCAATAACTCTTCGACACCCCATTCAACTCCACCGCCCACATAGTCCGCCCCGCCGCCAAAACTCAATGGCATGAATATGCATGAAATTGGCATGAAAAGCTCTGCCTTGCGACAAAACGCCCACGACGGACGCCAAATGCGTGGCAACGACGCCAAGCAACGCGCATCGACACCGGTTTTC
>NZ_JAAOMA010000046.1:0-39977 GCF_011602385.1 Chromobacterium fluminis
ACGATGGCCTGTTTGGTGAAGAAGGCAACGACACCTTGCGTGGCGGTGCGGGCAACGACACGCTGAACGGCGGCAACGGCGCCGACCTGCTGGAAGGCGGCGACGGCGACGACGTGATCTACGGCAATAATGACGGCGGCAGCTGGCGTGTTGAGGGCGACACCTTGCGCGGCGGAGCCGGCAATGACCAGTTGTTTGCTGGATGGAGAGGTTACGACAACGTGTTTGAAGGCGGCGCCGGCAACGACACGCTGACCGGCAGCTATGCGCGCGACACCTATCTGTTCAATCTGGGCGATGGTCAGGATGTGATCATCGACAAGGCGGATGCGCCGACGGTCAACGACGCCTACCGTGATGAGTTGGTGTTCGGCGTGGGCATCAAGGAAAGCGATATCCAGGTGCTGCGCAGCGGCAACGATATGGTGTTCCGCCACGTCAACGGCCAGGACAGCGTGACGGTGAAAGACTGGTTTGCCGATCGGGTGTACTGGATCGAGCAGATCACCTTTGCTTCCGGCGTGAAGTGGATGGCTGACGACCTGATGAAACAGGGCGTGCCGCTGGTGGGCACTGAGCTGGGCGATACGCTGCGGGGCGGCAACGTCAACGACTGGATCGTTGGCAACGGCGGCAACGATTCGCTGTACGGCGGCAACGGCAACGACCTGCTGGAAGGCGGGGCGGGCGACGATGGCCTGTTTGGTGAAGAAGGCAACGACACCTTGCGTGGCGGTGCGGGCAACGACACGCTGAACGGCGGCAACGGCGCCGACCTGCTGGAAGGCGGCGACGGCGACGACGTGATCTACGGCAACAATGACGGCGGCAGCTGGCGTGTTGAGGGCGACACCTTGCGCGGCGGTGCGGGCAATGACCAGTTGTTTGCTGGATGGAGAGGTTACGACAACGTGTTTGAAGGCGGCGCCGGCAACGACACGCTGACCGGCAGCTATGCGCGCGACACCTATCTGTTCAATCTGGGCGACGGTCAGGACCTGATCATCGACAAGGCGGACACGCCGACGGTCAACGACGCTTACCGTGATGAGTTGGTGTTCGGCGTGGGCATCAAGGAAAGCGACATCCAGGTGCTGCGCAGCGGCAACGATATGGTGTTCCGCCACGTCAACGGCCAGGACAGCGTGACGGTGAAGGATTGGTTTGCCGATCGGGTGTACTGGATCGAACAGATCACCTTCGCTTCCGGCACGAAGTGGACCGCCGATCAGTTGATGAAGCAGGGCGTGCCCTTGTTGGGCACCGAGCTGGGCGATACCCTGCGCGGCGGCGCGCTTGACGATTGGCTGGTTGGCAACGGCGGCCATGACGCCTTGTACGGCGGCGAGGGCAACGATCTGTTGGTCGGCGGCCGCGGCAACGACGTGCTTGAGGGCGGCAACGGCAACGACACCTATCAGTTCGAGCGCGGCGATGGCCAGGATGGCATCACCGACACCGGCGGCCAGGATGTATTGAAGTTCGGCCAAGGCGTCAATGCCGACCAGCTGTGGTTCAAGCGCCAGGGCGCCAGCCTGGAGGTCAGC
Organism: Chromobacterium fluminis; assembly: GCF_011602385.1. Taxonomy (NCBI): domain Bacteria; kingdom Pseudomonadati; phylum Pseudomonadota; class Betaproteobacteria; order Neisseriales; family Chromobacteriaceae; genus Chromobacterium; species Chromobacterium fluminis. Next base: position 1,548 of record NZ_JAAOMA010000046.1, read on the forward strand.
GTGATCGGCACCGATGACAAGGTGGCCATCAATAATTGGTTCGGCAATGCCGCGAACCAGATCGAGACCCTCCAGTCCGGCGACGGCAAGGCCCTGGCGGCCAGCCAGGTGCAGGCGCTGGTCAATGCGATGGCGGCGTTCAACCCGCCGGCCGCGGGTCAGGTCAACCTGCCGGACAACTACCAGGCGGCCTTGCAGCCGGTGTTGGCGTCCAGCTGGAAGTAAATTGCTGAGTTGAGTGTTGTAGACGGCCGGCCCTGAGGGGCCGGCTTTTTTCATGTTTTGAGAATGGGAAGGGGGGCGAAGCGGCCGCCTAACACATTGTGGGCGTCCTTGCCCCACCAGCTTTGGATGGCGGTGGCGTAGATCTGGCGGAAGTCGATGGCGCAAGGCAGGTTGCCGTCTCCGACGCCTGCCAGTTGCGGGCTTTGTCCGTACAGCCCGCCGCGCACGCGCCCGCCGGCGGCGAAATGGACGTTGGCGGTGCCGTGGTCGGTGCCGCGGTTGCCGTTTTCGCGCGGGCGGCGGCCGAATTCGGCGTAGCTGAGCACCAGGGTATCGTCCCAGCGCCCTTGCGATTGCAATCGCGTGCGCAGCAGGGCGATGCCGTCGGCCAGCTCTCCCAGCAGCCGCGCCTGGGTGGGCAGCTGGTTGCCGTGGGTGTCGAAGCCGGTCAAGGTGATGCGGGCCACGGCGATGGATACGCCTCGCGACAGGGTGTCGGTCAGGGTGGCGACGGCCTGGGCGAAAGCTCCGGCCGGCCTGGGCGCTGCCATCGGCGAATCCGCCGCGGACACGGGTTTGGCCGGCTGGCCCAACTCGGCGGCGGCCTGGCGGATGTCGCCCTCCACTTTGAGAATATGGCCGAGCGCGCCGCTGCCGGCATGGCCCTGAGCGCGAAGTCTTGCGGGTTGTTCAGCACCACCGCGCGCGCGCCGCCGTCCAGCGGGCCCAGCGCCTGGCTGGACAGCACCACGCCGTCGGCTGCGAATCCGCGCGGCGTCGGCTGTTCGCGGAACAGCCGGCTCAGCCAGCCCTCGCTCAGGTATTGCTGGCTATTGGACGCGGTTTCCCAGATCTCGATGGAGCGGAAGTGCGATAGGTTGGGATCGGGATAGCCAACCCCCTGCAACACCGCCAACTCCTGCTGCTGCCATAGAGGGAGCAGGCCGGTCATGGCCGGGTGCAAACCCAGGCGTTCGTCCAGCGGCAGTACTTGTTCGCGGGGAATGCCGATGCCGGGGCGCAGCCGGTAGTAGTCGGCGCTGGCGTAGGGCACCACGGTATTGAGGCCGTCGTTGCCGCCCTTGAGCTCAATCAGCACCAGCAGGCGCTGATAGCCCTCCGGCGCCAGCGCCCAGCTCAGATTGGGCAGCACGGACACCATCAGGCCGCCGGCCATGGCTTTGAGAAATTGCCGTCGCTGGAACATGGCGGAACCTTTCAATGGACTTGGTATACCGGGTCCAGCAACAGCGGGGCGATGGCTTGCGCGCCGCTGAGGGATTCGGGCATAGGGTTGGCCGGCGGCAGCGCCAGCAAGAACTTGGCGGCGTCTTGAGCGCTGCCGATTTGGTAGACGGAGCTCCATTCGTCCGGCTGTAGTTTGAGCGAACGCAGGCCGGCTGCAGCCAGTCGATTGATGCGGGCCTCGCGGCCTTTCATTTCATCCATGCCGCCGTCCGGCAGCGCAAAGGCGTTGCGCGCAGGCGCGGCGTCGCGGGCGATGCGGTCCAGAAACCGTTTGCGGCTCAGCAGGGTGGCGCTGTTGATCCAGGCCTCGCCGCCCGGCCAGCCCTTGACGTTGGGCGGCGCGAACACATCCTGGCCCAGCTGGCGATTGAGACCGGCCAGCGCGCGCCAGTCCGGTGGGCTGAGATTGAAGGTGACCAAGGTGCCGATGGTCAGCTCCAGCGGCGATTTCACCAGCTGGCCCTGGCTGCTCCAGAACTGCGGGCTCAGTAGCAAGGCGCGCAGCAGGGGTTTGATTTCGTAGCGGCTGTTGCGGAAGCCGCCGGCTAGCCGCTTAACCGCGGCGGGGTCCGGCTTGGGCGAGACGAAAGCCTTCCACAGTTTGGCGGTGATGAACTCGGCGGTGGCCGGCTGTCGCAAGAGCAGGTCCAACACGGCGTCGCCGTCGAAATTGCCCCGCTGGCCGAAGATCAGTTTGTCGCCGTCGTCGTGCAAGCGCGGGCGGTTGACGAAGCGCTCGTCGCGATCCAGCCCCCAGCCGGTGAAGGCGCGGGCGGCCTCGCGGATGTCCTGCTCGCTGTAATGGCCTTCGCCCAAGGTGAACAGTTCCATCACTTCGCGCGCGAAGTTTTCATTGGGCTGACCCTTGCGGTTATTGGCGGTGTCCAGGTAGCGCATCATTGCCGGATCGCGCGCGACGGCGTGCAGCATGTCGCCGAAATTGCCCAGCGCGTAGTGGCGCAGCAGCAGGTTTTGCTGGTACATCAATTGCGGCGAGCGCACCTTGTCCAGCGCGGAGACAAAGTGGTTGTGCCAGAACAGAGTCATTTTTTCGCTGAGCGGCGATGTGGTGTAGCGCATCTCGTTCAGCCACCAGCCGCGTAGTTCCACCGCGTGCTCGGCGCGCCGCTTTTGCAAGGCCTTTTTCTCTTCTTCGCTGAGATTGGGCTGTCCCGGCCGCTCGAAGGCTTCGTCCACCCAGGCCGGCGGCGGCGTGGCGGCGCTAGCCTGGGTATTGGCCAGCAGCCGGTCCACCGCGGCTTCTTTGCTCAGCGGCGCGTACACGGTGATTTGCGCCGGGTTGGCGCCGAAGCCGGTGCGAGACAGCAAGTGGCGCGCGCCGGCGATGCCGATGCCGGCCTGGGCCAGCGCGGGCAAGCCGAGAACGGCCAGCAAGAGTCCGGCCTTGGCGGCGACGTGGATGGCGTTCGCCGCTTTTGTCAGCGGCCGGCAAAGGATTTGCAAGGGGTTCAAGCAGGGTCTCCCGGCGCGCCCGGAGCGGGCGCAAGCACATTCAGCTTAGAAGGCGCTTGTCATCGGCGTGTTAAGCCGCCGGCAGACTCTGTTAAAGAGTGTTGGCTGTCAGCGCGCGGCCGCTGCGGTATACTGGCGCGCTGTCACCAGGGGTGCCCGCGGCGCGGGCTGAGAAAATACCCTGCAACCTGATCTGGATCATGCCAGCGGAGGGAGCGTGATGCGCGGGCGCTGCCCGCATTCCGCTTGCTCCGGCCAATTGTCATTGTGTACGGAGATGTCCATGAAGTGTTTTCCCTCTTTAATCGCCGTCACGCTGGCGACGGTCAGTCTGGCCGCGTCAGCGGCCGAATTGCGTGTGCTGTCGCACAGCTCGTTCACGGTGTCCAAGCCTTTGCTTGCGGAGTTTGAAAAGCAGAACGGCGCCAAGGTGTCCATCATCAAGGCCGGAGACGCCGGCGAGATGCTGAACAAGCTGATCCTGACCCGGGCCAACCCCATCGCCGATGTGGTGTTCGGCATCGACAACAGCCTGATCGGCAAAGCTCAGCAGGCCGGCGTGCTGGCGCCGGTGCCGGCGGCGCTGGCTCAAGGCGGCAAGGCCGCTTTGCCGGGCGCGGTCAGCATAGATTACGGCTACGTCATGCTCAATTACGACAAGGCCTGGTTCGCTCAGCGTCAACTGGCCTTGCCCAAGACGCTGGAGGATTTGACCAAGCCGGCCTACAAGAACCTGCTGGTGGTGCAAAATCCGGCCACCTCCAGCCCGGGCCTCGCCTTCATGTTGTCCACCGTCGCCGCGATGGGAGAGGACAAAGCCTTCGCTTTCTGGGGCCGTTTGCGCGACAACGGGCTGAAGGTCAGCAAGGGTTGGAGCGAGTCCTACTACACCGATTTCTCCAAGAACGGCGGCAGTCGTCCGCTGGTGGTCAGCTACGCTACCAGTCCGGCCGCCGAGGTGTTCTACAGCAAGCAGAAACTGAGCGATGCGCCCACCGGCAATCTGCCCTTGAAAGGCGGCGTGTTCCGTCAGGTGGAGGGCGCGGCCCTGGTCAAGGGCGGCAAGGAGGCGGCGCTGGGCGAGAAATTCATCGCCTTCCTGCGCTCCGAGGCGGTGCAGAAGGATGTGACCACCACGATGTGGATGTATCCGGTGATGGACAAAGTGGCCTTGGACCCGGTTTACCGCTTCGCCGAGCAGCCGGCCGCGCACGACACCCCGGACAGCAAGGCGATCGCCGAGCGCTCCCGCCAATGGGTGTCGCGCTGGACTCGGGTAGTGTTGAAGGGCGGGCAATGATTCCGGACATCGAAACGCCGCGGCTGTTGCTGCGCCATCTGGACCCGCAGACGCTGTGGCTGTGCCTGGCCGGCCAACCGGAAACGGCAGCCGAGCTGCTGGGCGCGCCGCTGGCGGCGGAATGGTTGGACGAGCAGGACTTGATGAGCATGCGGCTGGACGACATCGAGCGCCAGCCCGACTACGCGCCCTGGTCGGTGCGCGCCTTGCTGCGCCGGGATGATCTGACGATGGTCGGCCACGCCAACTTCCACTCCTTGCCGGGCCATCCTTATCTGGGCGACTACGGCGATGTGGAGCTGGGTTACACGATTTACCCGGCTTATCGCCGCCAAGGCTACGCCCGCGAAGCGGTACTGGCGATGGGCGCCTGGGCGGCCCGGGCCGGCGCGCCGCGGCTGGTGCTGTCCATCGCGCCGGACAACCTGCCTTCACAACGTTTGGCCGCGGATCTGGGCTTCGCCAAGGCGGGTCAAAGCGAGGACGAAGACGGGGTGGAGGATGTGCTGACCGCCTGCTGGCCGTTGAAGGGAACGCCGTCTTGATGTTGAGCCGTAGGAGCCGCCTATTGCTGGCGGCGCCCCCTTTGCTGTTTTTGCTGGCCATGTCCGCCTTGCCGTTGGCGCGCTTGTTGCAGGAGGGCGGAGAGCCGCTGTCCTTCGATTTGCTGAACGATCCCTATCTGCGTTGGCGCATGTTGTGGTCGGTATTGCAGGGCGTGGCGACTTGCGCGCTGGCCTTGTTGCTAGGCGTGCCGGCGGCGTGGGCGCTGGCTCGATTCCGTTTCGCCGGACGCGGCCTGGTGCTGCGCCTGCTGATGTTGCCTTTTGTGATGCCCACCCTGGTCGCCGGCGTCGGGGTGCTGGCGCTGTTCGGCCCGCGGGGTTTGAGCGGGCTAAACCTGCAGGACTCGCCCTGGCTGTTGCTGTACGGCAATCTGTTCTTCAATCTGCCGCTGGTGATTCGCTCCGCCGCCGATGGCTTCGCCCAGGTGCCCGCCAGCAGGTTGGCTGCGGCTCGCAGCTTGGGTGCGGGCCGCTGGCGCGCGTTCTGGCGCGTGGAATGGCCGGCGGCGCTGCCTTGGCTGTTGCCCAATCTATGCCTGGTCTTTCTCTACTGTTTCTCCGGCTTCGGTCTGGCCTTGTTGCTGGGCGGCCAGCGTTACGCCACGGTGGAGGTCGAGATCTACACGCTGGTGGCGTATGAGCTGAACCTGGCCGACGCCGGCGCGCTGGCCTTGTTGAGCCTGCTGGTGGCCGGCGGCGTCGCCGCGGTCTACGCCTGGCTGGAAGCGCGTTTGGGCGTGCCGACGCGCTGCGAGCCGCTGCTCCCCGCGCCCGCGCGGACATGGACGGACCGCGCCTGGCTGGCGGCGGCCCTCGCCATCCTGTTGATCTTCGCCGGCTTGCCCTTGCTGGCGGTGCTGTGGAAAGCGCTGTCCGCGCTCGACGGGCTGGCCGCGTTGTGGGACGAGGAACTGCGGCTGGCCTTGTTCAATTCGGCGCGCTTCACCTTGCTGACCGTATTGCTGTCCGGGCTGCTGGGCTTGTGCCACGCGCTGGCGGCGGGGCGCTGGCTGTGGCTGCGAGCCTTGGCGTTTCTGCCTTTCGTGGTGTCGCCGGTATGCGTGGCTTTTGGCCTGCTGTTGCTCTATCCAAGCTGGAGCGCCGATTTGGCCATGCTGTTGGCGGCCTACGTCTTGTTGGCCTATCCCTTCGTCGCCAAGGCTGCCGGCGCGGCGTTGGACGGCATGCCGGAACAGCTGGCGCAGGCGGCGCGCTCCTTGGGCGCCAGCCCCTGGAGGGTGTTCCGGCGGGTGGTTTGGCCCTTGCTGCAGCCGGCTCTGCGGCGCGGGCTGGCCTTCGCCGCCGCCACTGCGGTGGGGGAGTTCGCGGTTACCTTGTTCCTGTCCCGGCCGGAGTGGCTGACCTTGACCACCTTGATTTATCAAAAGCTGGGTCGGCCCGGCCAGGCCAACGCGGACGCGGCGATGTTGTTGTCCGGCCTGCTGATGGTACTGGCGACGCTGGCGTTCGCCGTGATTGAAAGCGGCGCGGCGCGGCCGGGCGAGCCGGAGAAAGGAGATGGGCGTGCTTGAGCTCAGAGGGATTGAAAAGCGTTTCGGCGCGAGAGTGGCGGCGGACGGCGTGTCGCTGGAAGTGGCGGCCGGGGAGACCCTGGCTCTGCTGGGACCGTCGGGCTGCGGCAAGAGCAGTTTGCTTAAAATCATCGCTGGCCTGCTGCCGCTGGACGGCGGCGCCGTTCGCTTCGACGGCGAAGACATGAGCTTGCTGCCGCCGGAACGGCGCGGCTTCGCGCTGATGTTCCAGGATTTCGCTCTGTTTCCGCATTTGGACGTGGCGGGCAATGTGATGTTCGGTCTCATCGAGCGCGGGCAGTCTCGCGCCCAGGCCGCCCGCGAAGCGGGAGCGATGCTGGAGCGGCTGGGGTTGGGCGGTTATCAGCGGCGCAAGGTCTGGACCCTGTCCGGCGGCGAACAGCAGCGGGTGGCGCTGGCGCGAGCGCTGGTGACCCGGCCGCGGCTCTTGCTGCTGGACGAGCCGTTTTCCAGCCTGGACGCGCATTTACGCGGCCAGTTGCAAGGGGAGTTCGCGCAGTTGCTGGCGGAGTCCGGCATTCCGGCCATTCTGGTCACGCATGATAGAGAGGAAGCGTTCGCGATGGCGAGCCGCGCCGTGGTGCTGCACCAAGGGCGCATCGTGCAATGCGACGCGCCGCGGCAATTGCTGGCCAGGCCGGCGAATGCGTGGCTGGCGCGCTTCATAGGTTATGAAAACGTGTTGGAACACGCCGTGGTGCCGGGCCACGCGCTGCGGCTGGGAGAGCAATACCCGCCGGCGCGCATCGAGTCGCTGACCTGGCTGGCGGACGGCGCCCGCGTGGAGGTGGCCGCGCAGGCGGGGAGGTTGAGCCTGAGCCTGTCCGCGCGCGAGACGGCGAGCCTGGGCGCGGAACTGCGGCTGGGCGGCCAGTTTGGCCTGGGGGTGGACGCGTCCGCCCTGATCCCGTTCAGCGCAAGCTCTTGATGCGTTGCTCCAGTTCTTCGAATTCCGGCCGTTCGCTCGAAAACAGGACTTTGCGGCCAAACTCGATGGCGCTGGGCGGCGGATAGCCCTGCATGCCGGCCAGCAGCACGGTCTTGATGCATTGCAATTCCTTGCTGTCCTCGTCCAGCTTCTGTTCCAGCAGCGAGCCCAACGGCGTGACCATGCCGTAGGAGAGCAGGATGCCGAGGAAGGTGCCCACCAACGCGGAACCTATCATGCCGCCCAGCACCGCAGGCGGCGCGCCGACCGAGGCCATGGTGTTGACCACGCCCAGCACGGCGGCGACGATGCCGAAGGCCGGCAAGGCGTCGCCCAGGCGCTGGATGGCGGCGATGGGCGCCATGCCCTCCTGATGGTGGGTTTCCAGTTCCACATCCATCAGGTTTTCTATTTCGAAGGCGTTCAGATTGCCGCTGACCATGATGCGAAGGTAGTCGCGGATGAAGCTTAGCGCGTGATGGTCGCCGGCGATGGCCGGGTACTTGCTGAAGATAGGGCTTTGCTGGGGCGCGTCGACATCGGCCTCCAAGGCCATCATGCCCTCTTTGCGCGCCTTGACCTGCAGTTCGTACAGCAGGCTGAGCAGATCCAGCGCGCGGGCCTTGCTGTGGCGCGAACCCTTGAGCGCGGCGGGCAGCGCGCGCGCCACCGCTTTCAGGTTCTTGGTCTGATTGGCGACGACAAAGGCGCCCATCGCGCCGCCCAGAATCGCCATCATCTCGGTGGGCATCGCGGAGAGAATGGCGCCGATGGCGCCGCCGTGGATCAGGAAGGCGCCGAAGATCATGCCGATCACGACGACGTAGCCGATGATTACATTCATATGTAGTAGTCCCAAGCGGTTCAGGCCGCGGAGAGAGCGGCGCGTTTGCGAGAAAAGAAGGCGGAACGCTTGGAGCCTGCCCAAGGTTTCGCGAGAGAGAGGCCGGGCGTTGCGGCAGAGAAAGCGGTATGTACAAAGCGGTACATGGAGCATCTCGAAGCCGCACTCCCCGTGTGCGTTCCACGACGCGGGGTAGATCGCAAACAGGGTCTTAGGCGCGGGGCGGCCGGCGCGGAGGGGCGGGCGGAAGCCGCAGATGAAGGGCGGTGACGACGTCGGGCCAGCCTGACGTCGCCGCGTTTGCCGCTAAGCTTGGGCTTGCGCATGGCAAGGCCTGGCACTCTCCGCATCCCCCCTGTTCGCCGGCGTAGTGGGCGTGGCCGCCGCTGGCCGCTTGTGCCGCGGCCATGCCGTGGCCGAGGGCATAAGATGGACCGGCGCGGCCAAGTGCGCCGTCGGCGTGAGCCGCGGCGTTGGCCAAGGGCAAGGCCTGCCAGAGCATAAGCAGCAGCAGGGCCAGCCGGGTGATGGATTTGAATGCTGAAAGTCTCAATGCCTGTTTCCCATGAATCGCTGCGCAATCTAAATCAGGATCGGAGGGCTGGCAAGCCTGGATGCGTGGTTTAGCGTCAAACCTTTGTGTTTCCATGTTAATTAAATGGCATTTATCATGCCGATATCTTAATTGGAACTATTTATTAGTTGAAAAGCTCTACCTGTGCAATGTGCGCCGGGAAAACGACCGCGCGCATACTTGACGATAAGGTTAAATGGAAAATGATCAGTAGAAGACACATTTTGGGTTGGACGGGGGCCTTGCCCCTGCTGGCGCCGTTGGCGGCCAGCGTATTGAGTTCCGCTTGCGCCAGCGCTGCGGGGACAGCCAAAAGCTATCGGATAGACGCTAGCTTGCTTTCCGAGAATCAGGATTCCAGGGTGCGCAACCTGGTCTTCCATTACACCGCCGTGCCCAACGGTCTGGCGCTGGAAATGCTCACGCAGGGCCAGCACGGCGCCAGCGCGCACTATCTGGTGCCGGATGCCGCTTTGCTGGGCATGTCCAACAAGGTATACCAATTGGTGCCGGAGGAGCGCAGAGCTTGGCACGCCGGGCGCAGTTACTGGCAAGGGGACCGGCTGATCAACTCCAGTTCCATCGGCATCGAGATTGTGAATCTGGGCTACCCGTCTCCGGAAGAGGACGAACTGCCCCTGATGCGACGACAGTGGTTCGACTTTGACGAGGCGCAGGTCTCGGTGGTGGCGCAGTTGGCGGCGGACATTATCGCGCGGCATCAGATTCCGCCGCACAAGGTCGTGGGGCACTCCGACGTGTCGCCGGGACGCAAGGTGGACCCGGGCCCCAAGTTTCCCTGGGAGCGCTTATACCGCGACTACAATATCGGCGCTTGGCCGGAGCGCGAGGCGGTTGAGTTCTACCTGCGGCGGGCGCCTTATCGCGGAGACATACGGGATTTGCAGAAACGCTTGCTGGATTACGGCTACGAGGCGCCGCAAACCGGCGTGCTGGATAAAGAAAGCCAGGACGTGGTGGCGGCCTTCCAGATGCATTTCCGGCCTGCGCGCTACGACGGGGTGCCGGATGCCGAGACCTCGGCGATCCTGGACGCCTTGCTGGAAAAATACTTCGACCGGCCGCGTCCGGGACGGACGCCGGGCTCGAAACCGGCCGCGGCGCCGAAGAAAGACAATGGGAAGGGTAGCGATACCTGGCCGCTGACGCCTTAAAACCGGTTCAAAGTCTCGCGAGCTAGGGCGAGACAAGGCGAAAACGACCGAAGAAGCGGAGTGTGCATACAGCACATGAGCATTCTGAAGGTGCATTCACCGTGTCACGTCTCACGAATCTCAGCTGACTTTGAACAGGTTCTTAGCATTATTTGTCATTAGCGCCGGCAGTAGGCTGGCGGAGCAAAGGGACGGCATGCCGTCCCTTTTTTATTGCTTCCTTCCCGTGGGCTGGTTCCTCCCATCCGTTCTGTTGGCGGCGATCGCGCTTGGTTTGTGCCATAACGATAGTCAGACGTCGTCATTTGATATGCGTAACTGTTTCCTAATTAAATATGCATTTATTAGTAAGTTTTTGTTAATTCTAAAATAAAGTAATTTGTAATAAAAACTATCAAATAGCCCTTTCAATTTAAATGCCACTTGTACTAGAATGCAATTGAACCGGTTAAGCTTACAAAAAAAGCTAAAACCTAAAAGCGTTTGATTACTAATGGCGGGATTTGGAAAGGAAGGTCGAAAATGAAACGTCTGCACGCACTTGGACTGGCAGCCCTGCTTTCCGCTCTTTCTACCGCAGCAATGGCCCAAGGCGGCCAAGTCCATTTCTACGGCGCCATCGTTGAAGGCGGCTGCAGCGCCCAAACTCACGAAGTGGCCAGCGCCGACGCGGCCCGCGCCAAGCCCGCTCTCGAACTCAATCAATGCGCCAGCCCGGCCAAGCTGACGCTGGATAGCGAAGCCGCCGCTCAGCAAGGCAAGATCGCCAGCCTGAACGTGCGCAAAGGCGAGAACCAGTTCAGCAGTCGCGATCTGCTGAAGAGCGCCACTGCCCGGGCCGGCGCGGTGAATCTGGTGGTCAATTACTTCTGATCGCAGTTCAAATCTGCTCAATAAATCAGCAAAAAACCCACACAACATAAGTTGTGTGGGTTTTCTTTATTTGAAGTGTTGTTTTATTGCAAATATCGCTCAATTCTTAACAAACCCCTGAAATAAAACAAATATTCAATATTGATTCATCAAATCGTTTAAAGTTGGCGAGGCGTGTTTTTGCGTGCATTTTAAAGAAAAAATTTAATATGAAACAAAAAAAACTACGCAATTAGTCGGCTTGCTACTATGCGTCTGCGTTCCAGTACTGCAGGTCAGCACTGGCGGATGGTCCGCGACGCGGCAAGCGAGGCTGCTGTGCGGTTTGAGAATGATTACCTTTAGTTGGAGTCAAGAATGAAAAAATTTGTATTTGCTGGTTCCCTGATGGCTGTTGCCGCTTCCTCCATTTTCGCCGCCGCCGGCACCCTGGATGTTAAGGGCGAAATCGTTACCGCAGCTTGCGGCCTGGATTCCAAGAGCGTGAACCTGGAAGTTGGTCTGGGCAAAGTGCCGACCCACGTGTTCAAGAAAGTGGGCGACCGTTCGGCTCCGACCCCGTTCCAAATGACTCTGACCGACTGCACCACCACCACGCTGAAGACCGTGGCTGTGATGTTCTCCGGCACCGCTGGCACCAACAACGAACTGATGGCTCTGAAGAGCGGCGGCGCCAAGGGCGTGGGCGTTCGTCTGGTGAACACCAACAACGGCGACCAGATCAAGCTGAACCAGTACGGCACCGCCCTGAACCTGGTTGATGGCAACAACACTCTGAACTTCAGCGCCGCATACGAAGCCGACGGCAAAACCGGCGACGTGGTAGCCGTGACCCCGGGTCAAGCCGATGCCTTCGCCGTATTCGATCTGCAGTACAAGTAATCCGCAGTTCGATTCAAAAACGGAACGAAGCAAAGTTCCGGCCCCTGTTTCCTTGTGCCCTGACGGTCTGTTCGCTTAGGCGATGATCAGGCCTGGTTTGTCCGCTGTCAGCAATGAGTAGTCTGCAAACCAGGGCATGAGGATAGTCATCTGCAAGCATTCCCCCAAGGCATATTCCTGCGCCTGAAAATCGGCGCGGCTTCGTCATTGCCTGGCGGGACAGAATCAAGGCCGGCGCGATTTAGCGCGACGGCGTGTTTTTGGCAAAGCTGCCGCCAGGCGGCGCATGCACTTAAATCGGGATATCAGCAGGCATGAACAAGCATCGCATTCACATTGTGGCAATGGCGCTGACGCTCGGCCCTTGCATTGCGCATGCGGTGGAGTTCAACGACGCCTTTTTGCAACTGGACCCGAGCAGCAGCGTGAGCCTGGAGCAGTTCGAGCAGGCCGGCTATATCGTGCCGGGCCGCTATATTGCCGATGTGTATTTGAACCAGCGCTTTTTACAGCAGTTGGAGCTGGATTTCCGCCCGGAAGGCGCAGATCAGACGGTGCGCCCGTGTCTGCCGCCGGATTTGATCCGCCAGCTTGGCCTGCGCTCCGGCATTGTCTGGCCGCAGAACGAGCAGTGCGTTGATTTGTCCGCGGTCAGCGCCGCCAAAGTGCGTTACAGCAAGAGCAACGCGCGCCTGGACATCTCGGTGCCGCAGGCGGAACTGGCTTATCGCGATGAAGACTACGCGCCGCCGGAAACCTGGAACGACGGCGTGCCGGCCGCGATGCTGGATTACCGGGTGTTCTATCAGCGCACCGACAACGGTCTTGGCGCCAGCAGCAGCAAGACCACCAGCTATGGCGTGGCCGGGGCTAACGCGGGTCCCTGGCGTTTGCGCTCCAATTATCAATACGACGACAGTGTGACTAACCGCAGCCGTCTGAGCTGGAACAATACCCAGGTCTACCGCGATCTGAGAGGCATGCAAGCGCGCCTGACTTTGGGCGAAGTGTTCAAGACCTCCGAGATTTTCGACGCCTTTTCCATGCGCGGCGCCACGCTGAACAGCGACGATCGCATGATTCCGCAAAGCCTGCGCGGCTATGCGCCGCAGGTCAACGGCGTGGCCAAGACCAATGCCAAGGTGACCATCCGCAACCAAGGGCGGGTACTCTACACCACTAATGTGCCGCCGGGCCCGTTTTCCATTCGCGATCTGAGCAGCAGCACCCAAGGGCAGTTGGATGTGACGGTGGAAGAGGCCGACGGCAGCCAGCAGACCTTTACCGTCAACACCGCTTCGGTGCCCTTCCTGACGCGCAACGGCATGTGGCGCTACAAGGCCGCCATCGGCCAGGCCGATCAGAACGGCAGCGCGTCCCACCCTAGTGTGGCCAGCGCCGAGGCGTCCTATGGCCTGACTCAGACCTTGTCGCTGTACAGCGGCTTCATCGCCTCCACGGACTACCGCTCTCTGGCGATGGGCTTCGCCAAGGATCTCGGCGGCTGGGGCGCTTTGTCCGCCGATGTGACCCAGGCCAACGCTCAAATGCGCGGTGGCGTGAACATGGCCGGCCGTTCTTACCGTTTCAACTACGCCAAGAAGTTTGAAAGCCTGAACGCGGACATCCGCCTGTTCGGCTATCGCTTTTCGGACCGTAATTTCCGATCCTTCGGTCAATTCCTCAGCGATCTGGACGGCCAGACCTATATCAGCGACAAACAGCGGGTGGGTATGACCGCCAGCAAGACCTTCGGCCAGACCAATGTGTTTCTGTCGGCGGAAAAGTCCACTTATTGGAACGCCACCGCCACTCAGCGGGTGGATTTGTCGCTAAGCCGCGACATCAATATCGGCTCCTTGCGCAACGTCAGCCTCAACCTGTCGGTGCAAAACCTGCGCGATCAGACCGGCAGCAGCAACCGCGTTTATCTGGGCTTGAGCATGCCGCTGGAAAACAACCGCCGCATCGGCTACGACGTTCAGGGCAGCGCCGGCAATACCAGCCACACCGTCCGTTACTCGGACAGCAGCAACCCCAACCACAGCTACAACGTAGCGATGAGCGCGGATACCCGCTCTGGCAAGCCGCTGGTGTCCGGCGACTATCATTACACCGGTCGTGTGGTGCAGGCCGACGTTTCGGCCAGCAAGCAGCAGGGCGGTTACAGCAGCGTGTCCGCCGGGATGGGCAGCTCGCTGGTATTGCACGCCGGTGGCCTGACCATGGGCAACAGCTACGGCGGCGAAACCCGCATGCTGGTGGATACCGACGGCGTGGCCGGCGTGCCGGTATACGGCGTGTCGGCGCAAACCGACCGCAACGGCTACGCCATGCTGAGCAGCGTGGCGCCGTACTACAGCCAGGATGTGCGCTTGGACGACGACAATATGCCGGACTCGGTGGAAGCCAGCTCCGCGGTACGCCGCGTGGTGCTGACTGAAGGCGCGGTGGGCCGTACCGAGTTCCCGGTCAAAGTGGGACGCAAGGCTTTGCTGACGGTGCGGCTGCCGGATGGCAAAATGCCGCCTTTGGGCGCCACCGTGAGCGATGTGGCCGGCAAGCGCGACGTCGGCATGGTGGGCGACGGCGGCCTGACCTTCGTCACCGGCTTGAGCCCGACGCCCAAGTTGGAAATTTCCTGGGGCAAGACGCGCTGCCGCGTGGACCCGCTGCCGGCCGATTACGAGCTGAGCCAAGGCGGCCGCGACATGACGTGCACGCCTCTCGCAGAATAAAGAATAAGGAATCGATATGAAAACTCTTCATCGCGCACTGGGGCTGGCGAGTGTTTTGGCTGCGCTGACCGCGCCGCTGACGGCGCAGGCCAACATCTTGCTGGACCGTACTCGGATGATTTATCTGGAGCAGGACAAGAACGTCAGCATGGTGCTGAGCAACAAGAACCCGGAGCAACCTTATCTGGTTCAGTCCTGGCTCAGCGACGGCGAGGGCAAGCGCCTGGCTTCCCCCTTCCTGGTGCTGCCGCCGCTACAACGCATCGAGGCCGGCGAGAAGGGCGTGGTGCGCTTGAGCCGCATTCCCGATCCCAACTTGCCGTCCGACCGGGAATCGCTGTTTTATCTGAACGTGCAGGAAGTCCCGCCCAAGAGCGACAAGGACAATGTGTTGCAGCTGGCGATCAAGTCGCGCATCAAGGTGTTCTACCGTCCCAAGGAAGCGCAATTGCCGCGTGGCGAAAATCCGGCCAACAAGTTGCTGCTGAGCTTCGACCCCGCCGCCGGCAAGCTGGTGTTCAAGAACCCGAGTCCCTACCACCTGACCCTGGTGGGTTTGGAACTGCCCGGCGACAAGAAGCCGCGCGATATGGACGGCTTGATGGTGCCGCCCAAGGGCGAGGCCCGCTTTGCGCTGAAGGCGCTGCCGGCCAGCCTGAAGCTGAGCAATATCAATGATTTCGGCGCTCAGGACACCTTTACCTTCGTTTGCGCGGACGGCCAGTGCCAATACCGCGAAGACAAGAAATAATTCCGCAAGCGCACAGCGCAGGGAGAGCCCATGTTGAATCGTCGTTTGCCGCGTTTGGTGTTGATGGCCGCGCTGGCCATGCTGCCGGCCTTGAGTCATGCCTTGGCGTGCAAGGAAGGGGGGCGCAATGGCTCCGCCATGATCACGAGGGATATTGGCTCTACCATCAAGGTTCCCGTGACTTTGCCGGATGGACGCGAAATTTGGCACTCGGAAGATAGAACTGTCAATGTGACGTGTTACAAAGACAATAGTGTTGCAATGAGGGAGCAGGTGTATTTTTATCCAAACCCTCGTAATAATAATGTGGCCAAAGGCGTAAAGTTCGGTGTGGTATATAACGGAAAAACCTATTGGGGTGTTAATGCTAGCGATAGAATTCCGACGGGGTATTATATAGAGGCGTGTACTCTTGGTGATTTTAATAAGTGTAAAGAGGTCAACTTTTCTCTTACCTTTCAAGTCGTAATCGCCAAGCAAGGAACCATTCCTACTAGTGGTATTGGGATGTCAGAGTTTCAGGTGCTACAGTTTGATGGTGAGTTGGGTATTAACAATAAACCTAATTCCAATCTGGTCTACAAGGTTGTGGGTTTGAGTAAAATTACCCCAATCCAGTGCGCGGTAGAGGTGCGTTTGGATCCAGCTTCCAATACATTGGATTTTGGTCGTATTGTTAGAAGTACTAAAGGGCTTGTGCCAGCTGTGCCTAGAAAAGATTTCCGGCTAAATCTGGTTAAAACATGTGATGATCCAGTGAGAATCAATGGCTACTTTACTGGGAAGAATGGTTTGACGAATACCTATACTGCAACCTTGGTTAAAAAGAAAGACAGCACCGATAGTGGTTTGGGTTTGCAGTTATTCTTTGGCGATGGTCGTCAACTACGTTTCGGACAATCTGAGTTCTTGGCTGATTTTAGTCTTGGTGATCGGCAGAAGACTGTATCGATGTACGGCACCATCGTCCCCACCAATATGGGCAAGGTGGAAGAAGGCCCGTTCCAGGGCACGGTCAATATCGATCTGGATTATATCTGAGCGGCTTGAGCCCTCGTATGAGGGCGGCGAGACGGCGAACTGAATTGGCGTAAGGAGTGGAGCAATGAAATTCAAGGCGATGGTGCTGGCTTTGGCGCTGGCGGCGCCGTTGGCGCAGGCGGCGGACGGCACCTTGAACGTTTTCGGCGAACTGGTGTTGAGCGCCTGCGGTCTGGACCCCAACTCGCAGAGCCTGGAAGTGGGCATGGGTCTGGTGTCCTCGCAAATGTTCCGCAAAATCGGCGACCGTTCCCGCCCGGTGTCCTTCGATATCCGGCTGACCGAGTGCTCCATCGACACCATGACCACGGTGGCGGTGCGCTTTAACGGAGAGGCCGACCGCGACAACGGCGAACTGATGGCGATCAACGGCAGCGCCGCCGGCGTGGGCATCCGCCTGATGGGGCCGGGCGGCGGCGACATTGTGCTGGGTCAGTATTCGCCGCTGGTGGGCTTGACCAACGGCAGCAACACCCTGCGTTTCAATGCGATGTACGAATCCACCCGCGCGCCGGTGCCGCAAGGGCAGGAGGGCGGGATCAAGCCGGGCTCGGCCAACGGCCTGGCTCAGTTCGACCTGCGCTATATGTAAGCCCAGGCCATGAAAACAGCCCTGTCTTCAACTGAGGACAGGGCTGTTTTCGTTTTGGAGCGTGGATTTTGGTGGGCGGACTCAGCCGGCCAACCAATTGCCGGGGTGCGCCTCTAGCCAGGTTTTGATGTTTTTGGCGTCGTTGACGCGAGCGGCACTACCGCCGGCGGCCAGCAACACGATGATCAGGGGTTGGGAACCCACCGTGGCCTGCAACACCATGCAGCGGCCGGCCTCTTGGATGTAGCCGGTTTTTTGCAGTGAAATTTCCCAGTCGCCTTCGCGCACCAGCGCGTTGCTGTTCTTGTATTGCAGCACGCGGCGGCTTACCGATTGAATCTGGTGTTTCTCCGTGGTGGTGAAGGCGCGGATCAGCGGATAGCCGTGCGCGGCGCGGACCATGCGGGCGAGATCCGCGGCGGTGGAGGTGTTGCGCATGTCCAGGCCGGTGGCGTCGTGGAAAATGGTCTCGGTCATGCCTAGGCTGCGCGCTTTACGGTTCATGCGCTCCACGAAAGTGGCGGTGCCGCCGGGCAGCGCGGTGCGGGCCAGGGTGGCGGCGGCGCGATTTTCAGACGACATCAGCGCCAGCAGCAGCATTTCCTTGCGGCTGAGGGTGGTGCCCACCGCCAGGCGCGAGGAGGTGTTTTTCACCCGGTCGATTTCGGCGTCGGACACGGTCACCTCCTGGTCCAGCGAGGCGCCGGAATCCAGCAGCACCATCGCCGTCATCAATTTGGTGATCGAAGCGATCGGCATGCGTTGATGGATGTTCTTCTGGTACAAGGGTTCGCCGGTGATGCCGTTGAGCACCAATACCGAATGCGAATTCAGCCGCGGAACGGACAGGTCGGCCATTTGCGAGGCCACCATCACGCTGGACGGCGAACCTGCCAGCACCGGCATGGCTAACGCCGCGGATACCAGCAGGCTTGCAATTTTCTTGATCATGCTTCACTCCAGGGAGAGCGGATTTAACGAAATCTCGGACCGAAAAATAGGCTCGCGGCGTTTGCGCCGCAAGCCGTGTTTTATGCTCGGTCTGACTGTATTTTAAACAATGTTTTGACTGTGTATAGCCTGAATCGCAGCTTTATTTATATGCCGTCGCGTCGGGGGTGTGAAGCAAGGGCGAACCGCGTAGAATCAGGCCATCTACTCCGATGTCTCGACCCATGCTGCGCACCTATCCCAATAGTCCGTTCAAACTGCATCAACCATTCGAGCCGGCCGGCGACCAGCCGGGCGCCATCGCCCAATTGCTGGAAGGGCTGGGCGACGGCCTGTCTTACCAGACCTTGCTGGGGGTGACCGGGTCCGGCAAAACCTACACCATGGCCAACGTCATCGCTCAAAGCGGCCGTCCGGCCATCATCATGGCGCACAACAAAACGCTGGCGGCGCAGCTCTACAGCGAGATGCGTGAATTTTTCCCGGAAAACGCCGTCGAGTATTTCGTTTCCTATTACGATTACTATCAGCCGGAAGCCTATGTGCCCAGCCGCGATCTTTTCATCGAGAAAGATTCCAGCATCAACGAGCATATTGAGCAGATGCGCTTGTCGGCGACCAAATCCATTCTGGAGCGGCCGGACTGCATCATCGTCGCCACCGTTTCCGCCATTTACGGCATTGGCGATCCCTCCGACTACCATCAGATGATTCTGCATCTGAAAGAAGGGGAGACGCTGGCGCAGCGCGACATCATCAGCCGGCTGACCACCATGCAGTACGATCGCAACGACATCGACTTCGGCCGCGGCACCTTCCGCGTGCGCGGCGACGTGATCGACATCTACCCGGCGGAGAGCAGCGACACCGCGCTGCGCGTCAGCATGTTCGACGATGAAGTGGAAACGCTGACGCTGTTCGATCCGTTGACCGGGGTCACCAAGCAGCGGGTTGGGCGCTTCACGGTATTTCCCTCCAGCCACTATGTGACGCCGCGAGACACTGTGCTGCGCGCCTGTGAACACATCAAGGAAGAGTTGCGCGAACGCATCGAGCGCTATCAGAAAGACGGCAAGCTGGTCGAAGCGCAGCGCCTGGAGCAGCGTACCCGCTTTGACCTGGAAATGCTGTACGAAATGGGGTTTTGCAAAGGCATCGAGAACTACTCCCGGCATTTCTCCGGTCGCGGCCCGGGCGACCCGCCGCCGACGCTGATCGACTACCTGCCGAAGAACGCGCTGATGTTCATCGACGAATCCCACGTCACCGTGCCCCAAGTGGGCGCCATGTACAAGGGCGACGCCGCGCGCAAAGCCAATCTGGTCGAGTACGGCTTCCGCTTGCCGTCGGCCGCCGATAACCGGCCGCTGAAATTCCATGAGTTCGAGCAGCTGATGCCGCAGACCGTGTTTGTGTCCGCCACGCCGGCCAACTACGAGAAGGAACACGCCGGCCAGGTGGTGGAGCAAGTGGTGCGACCCACCGGCCTGGTGGATCCGGTGATGGAAGTGAGGCCAGTGGCCACCCAGGTGGATGATCTATTGTCCGAGATCCGGCTGCGCATGGAAAAGGGCGAGCGCGTGCTGGTCACCACACTGACCAAACGCATGTCCGAACAGCTGGCCGATTACTACACCGAGCACGGCCTCAAGGTGCGCTATCTGCACAGCGACATCGACACGGTGGAGCGGGTGGAAATCATCCGCGACCTGCGCTTGGGCGTGTTCGACGTGTTGATCGGCATCAATCTGCTGCGCGAAGGCCTGGATATTCCGGAAGTCAGCCTGGTGGCGATTCTGGACGCGGACAAGGAAGGCTTCCTGCGTTCGGATCGTTCCTTGATTCAGACCATAGGGCGGGCCGCGCGCAACCTCAACGGCAAGGCCTTGCTCTATGCGGACCGCATTACTGACTCGATGAAGCGGGCGATGGACGAGACCGAACGCCGCCGCGCCAAGCAGATGGCCTTCAACGCCGAGCACGGCATCGTGCCCAGAGGGGTGGAGAAGAAGATCAAGGACATCATCGACGGCGTCTACAGCGTGGAGGAGGAACGCAAGAAGCTGGTGGACAACGCCAGAGTGGCGATGATGGACGAAAAATCCCTGGCCAAGGAAATCAAGCGTCTGGAGAAGGAAATGATGGAGGCCGCGCGCAATCTGGAGTTCGAAAAAGCGGCCGGCCTGCGCGACCAGCTGAAGCATTTGAAGGAGCAGGCCTGGATCAACGACCTATAAAACCTGTTCAAAAGTCTGCCGCGCGGTGGTGATGCGGTGTTGAAAACAGCCTCGAAATGCTCATGTGCCTGCGGTGCCTTCCGCTTTCTCAGCCGTTTTCGCCTTGTCTTGTTCGCGAGACTTTGAACAGATTCTAAGGGTCTTGCTGTTTTGTTTGCGCAACGCCCCGTTCGAGTTCGAGCGGGGCGTCGTCTTTATTAATGGAGCGTTGCCGCCCGCTGCTGTCGGCGATAGCGCTGCGCCAGCGCCGTGCAAGCCATCAACTGGATCTGATGGAACAGCATCAGCGGCAGCACGATGGAGCCCAGCGCCGGCGCGGCGAACAGCACCTTGGCCATGGGCACGCCGCTGGCCAGGCTTTTCTTGGAGCCGCAAAACACGATGGTGATCTGGTCCGCGCGGGAGAAGCCCAGCTTGCGGCTCAGCAGCATGGTGATGGTCAGCAGCAGGCCGAGCAGCACCAGATTGACCAGCAGCAGCGCGGCCAGCGCCCGGGGAGGCGTTTGTCGCCACAGTCCGCTGATCACCGCGGCGCTGAAGGCGGTGTAGACCACCAGCAAGATGGACCCCTGATCGACATAGCGCAGCAAGCCCTTGTTGCGGTCCACCCAGCCTCCTATCCAGCGGCGGGCGATCTGGCCGGCGACGAAGGGCAGCAGCAACTGCATCACGATGTCCAGCACCGGCCCCCAGCCCTGGCCCACGCCATGGTGTTTAACCACCAGCAGGCTGACCAGCAACGGGGTGATGAAGATGCCAAGGATGTTGGACGCGGTGGCGCTGCAAATGGCGGCCGGTACATTGCCCTGCGCCATTGAAGTGAAGGCGATGGACGACTGCACGGTGGAAGGCAGCATGCACAAATAAAGGATGCCTAGGTAGAGCTGCGGCGTCAGCAGCGGCTGCAGTACCGGTTGCAGCAGCAGGCCGAGAGCCGGGAAGAGCAAGAAGGTGCAGCCCAGCACCACCAGGTGCAGGCGCCAGTGAGAGGCACCGGCCAGCACGGCCTCGCGGGACAGCTTGGCGCCGTGCAAGAAGAACAGCAGCGCGATCGCCAGATTGGTGACGAGGTTGAGCGCGACCGCGGCGTCGCCGGAGCAGGGCAGCGCGCTGGCCAAAGCGACGGTGGCGAGCAGAGACAGCGTGAAGGCGTCGAGTAGTTTGGGCATGGGGGCGTGCGTCGGTGCGGCGATGGCAGGAGAAACCGCTATTGAACCGCAGCGCAATTGAGAATACAAATGCATTTATCTGATCTATTCATGAGTTATTGGTATGAATGTGACTTTGCGCCAATTGCGGGTGTTCCAGGCCGTGATCGAACTGGGTGGTTTCAGCCGTGCAGGCGACGCGCTGGGTCTGACTCAGCCGGCGGTCAGCCGCGCGGTGAGAGAGCTGGAACAGGCCTTGGGCCTGCGTTTGTTCGACCGCACCACGCGGGAGGTAGAACCCACCGCGGCGGCTCGTCGTCTGCAGGGGAGCTGACGCGGGTGCTGGAGGCGCTGCAAGAGGCGCTGAGCGAAGCTCGGATGGAGGGCGCGCAGGCCCACGGCGTAGTGCGAGTGGCCAGCAGCCCCACCTTGTCGGCCAGCCTGATGCCTCTGTTGATCGCGCGTTGTCGGCAGCGCTATCCGCAATTGAGGCTGGTGTTGCACGACCAGGTGCAACGGCTGAACGTCGACGCGGTTACGAGCGGGGAGGTGGATTTTGGCCTGGTGGTGGAGCCCGACGCGGCCGTTCCGCTGGAGAGCGAGCCCTTGCTGGAGGACGATTTCTGGTTGGTGTGCCGCAGCGACCACGATTTGGCCGCTCATGAGGCCGCGCATTGGGCGCAGCTGGATGGCCTGTCGCTGGTGTTGCTGGACCACAGCTCCGGCAGCCGCCGGCTGATTGATGAGCTGCTGCTCAAGCATGGCTTGGCATGCGAAGTGACACAGCAATTGGGGCACTCGCAATCGGTGTTCCGCATGGTGGCGGCCGGCTTGGGCCTCAGCGTCACGCCGGGGTTGGCCATGCCGCTGCCCGCTGGCGGCGGTTTGAGCGTATTGCCGCTGCTGCCGGTGGAAAGGCGCCGTATTGTGTTGATCAAACGGCCTAACCGTTCTCTGTCCCCGCTCGCGCGGAAGGTTTGGCAACTGGCGCTGGAAATGCGCGCGGAACTGGCCGCCGCGGCGCGGCCGGCCGCCTGGGGCGGCTGAGTTTGCCGGGCATGGCCGGGGTGCTTGCTGGAAAAGACGAAGGCCGCGGGCTATTTAGATACTAGCAGGGGCAAAAACGGGGCCAGGGACGCCGCGCGGCGTAAAACAGCGCAGCGGGCTTGGTTGCGGAGGCCCGAAGCGGGCGCCGGTAGTGAAAACAGCCAGCACGAGATGGGCTAGAGGGGGAGACGATGCCGCAAATCTTGGTGGTTGACGACGAAGCCATATCCCGGCAGTTCCTGACCGCGGTGCTGCGCCAGATGGGCATGAGCAAGATATCCGAGGCGGTGGACGGCCTGGACGCGCTGATGCAGCTGGATGCCGGCGACCGGGCTTTCGATCTGATCTTTTGCGATTTGGACATGCCGCGCATGGACGGCGTCGAATTCGTGCGTCATTTGGGGGAGAGGGCTTACCAGGGTAAATTGCTGATCACCAGCGGTTTCGACGAAAGGGTGTTGGACAGCGTGGCGGATCTGGCGCGGATGTACGCGCTGCGCTTGTGCGGGGTCTTGCCCAAACCGGTGGATCCGGAACAGTTGCTGGCGATGCTGGCCGCGCCCATCGCTGCGGGAGAGGCGCTTTGTCTGCCCATGGAGCGGATCAACAGCGAAGAGTTGCGCCTGGGCATAGAGCGCGGCGAAGTGGTGCCGTTTTTCCAGCCGCAGGTGGATGTGGCCAGCGGCCGGGTGCTGAGCGTGGAGGTGCTGGCGCGTTGGCTGCATCCGCAACTGGGTTTGCTGGGCCCGCTGCAATTCATCGAGTTGGCTGAACAGAGCGGCCTGATCACGCAGATGACCAAGCGCTTGTTCGCAGATGCGTCGCAAGCGTTGAAGCGCCTGGACGCGCGCAAACGCCTGGACATGTCGGTCAATCTGTCCATGCAATCCTTGAAGGAGGCCAGCCTGGTGGCTTCTTTGGTTTCGATTGCGCGCGAAACCGACTTGGAGATGTCCCGCGTGACGTTTGAAGTCACGGAAAGCGGCGTGATGGCGGATCCGGCCTCGGCGCTGGAAATCATGACCCGTTTGCGTTTGAAGGGAGCCGGCCTGGCGATTGACGATTTCGGCACCGGTTTCGCCAGCATGGACCGGCTGGCGCGCATCCCGTTCACGGAATTGAAAATCGACAAAGGCTTCGTTATCGATGCGGCGGGCAACGCCACCAACCGCTCCATTTTCCTTGCCAGCGTCGAATTGGGACGACGCCTGGGCCTGAAAGTGGTGGCCGAAGGCGTGGCCTCCGAGGCCGAATGGGCCTTGTGCCGGGAGTTCGGCGTATTGGCCGCTCAAGGCTCCCTGATCTCCCCGCCGGTAGACGAGGCCTCCTTCGCCGAGTGGCTGGCGAGTTGCGGCGGAGGCGCGTCGCCGCCGGCGCGGGATTGGATATTCATTGCAACGCCTACCTAAGCGAGAAAACCATGAGACGACTTGGAACCCTATTGTTGCTGCTCGGCCTGGCCTTCGCGACGCCCTTGGCCGCGGCTGCCGACGCTTTGGTCAAACCCGCCGGGAAGGCGGTGCTGGTGATCAGCGGCAATATCAGTCAAAAGAATCAGGGAGACGCCGCGGCCTTCGACATGGCGATGTTGGCCAAGCTGCCGCAACGCAGTTTCAGCACCCACACTCCCTGGTATCCGGGTTTAACCCGCTTCTCCGGGCCGTTGCTGCGCGACGTGTTGGCCGCGGCCGGCGCACACGGCAAATTGTTGAAAGCGGTGGCGCTGAACGACTACAAGACCGATATCCCCTTTGACGACGCCAGCCGATTCGACGTGATTCTGGCGACGCAAATGAACGGCAAACCAATGCCGGTGCGGGAGAAAGGGCCCTTGTTCATCGTCTACCCCTACGACTCGCAAGAAGAGCTGCGTTCGGAGCTGTATTACAACCGTTCCGCCTGGCAGCTTAAATCCCTGCTGGTGCATTAAGCGCGATGAATACGCCACAGCGCAGCTACTCCTCCTGGCGGAGCCTGATCTTGATCGGAGCGACGCTGGCCTGCGTGTTCGCCGGGGTGGCCTATATCCAGGTACGTCAGGCGGACATGCTGAACACGGCGGCGCGCTACGAAGGCGACAACATCGTATGGGCCTATTTTCAGCTCGAAACCGAGTCAATGAGGCTGCAGACGACGATAGAACATGTGCTGAACCATGAGCAGGACCGGGCGGAACTGCAAGAGCGCTACGACATTTTCGTCAGCCGCGTGGGGGTGGTCGACCATGGCCTGTACTCCAGCCTGCTGGATGGCACCCAGGAATACCAGCAGGCACGTCCCAAGCTGGACGCCTTCATCCGCAAGGCCGATGCCTATTTCAGTCGCCAGTCCGGAGTGGCACTGGAGTTGGACGGCTTGCGGCGGCTGGACTCCGAGCTGGACTTGCTGAACGGACCATTGCACGACCTGTCGCTGGTGGCCAATCAGCGCATGGCGGAGCAAGTGGACGCGCGCAACAAAAGCATGCAGCAACACATCGTGGTCAGCAATTGGCTGATGGCCTTCGAATGGGCGCTGATCCTCGGTTTCGCCATTATCGTGGTCCGGCAGTTGCGGCAGTTGGAACGGCGGCGTCACGAGTTGGAAGAACTGACCGGCGTACTGGAGCAGGCTCGGGTACAGGCCGAGGCCGGCAGCATGGCGAAAAGCGTGTTTCTCGCCAATATGAGTCATGAAATCCGCACGCCGCTCAACGGCGTTCTGGGCATGCTGTCCTTGCTGGGAGACTGCACCCCCACGCCGGTGCAGGCCGACTACATCAAGACCGCCGAAGAGTCCGCTCGCCATCTGATGGCCTTGCTGAACGATGTGCTGGACGCCAGCAAGCTGGAGTCGGGCAAGCTGGACCTGCTGCCCACAGTGTGCAATTTGCGGCAACTATTGTTGCAATGCGAAAGCCTGATGCGCGGCCAGGCCGTGGCCAAGGGGCTGGCCATGCGCATGGCGCTGGATTTGAACGTGCCCGAGTGGGTGCTGTGCGATCCGACCCGCCTGCGGCAAATCCTGCTTAACCTGCTCAGCAACGCGATCAAGTTCACCGAGATGGGCGCGGTGACCATTCAGGCGGAGGCCGCGGAATCGGGTTCGGAAAGCGGGGCCGTGCTGCGGATCACGGTAAGGGATACCGGCATAGGCATGGATGACGCTAGCCTGGCGCGTTTGTTCAAGCGCTTCTCCCAAGGCGACAGCTCCACCGTGCGTCAGTACGGCGGCAGCGGCCTGGGCCTGGAAATCTCCCAAAACCTGGCGCAACTGATGGGCGGCGGCATTACCGTGCACAGCGCGCTGGGCGCGGGCAGCGTCTTCGTGCTGTCGCTGCCCTTGCAAGCGATGAGTGCGCCGGAAGGCCTGGTCAAGGCGGGTGCCGAGGCGGATCCGACGGAGCCGGGGCGTCAGCTCCGTGTTTTGGTGGTGGACGACAACCCGGTCAATCGCAAATACATGCAGGCGATGCTGCAGAAACAAGGGCACTTCGTCACCGTGATTCAGGACGGAGCGGAAGCCGTGGAGGCGGCAACCCGGCAACCTTTCGATCTGGTTTTGATGGATTTGCACATGCCGGCGATGGACGGCATCGAGGCGACAAGGCGTTTGCGCGAGCGCGCGATGACGCCGGGCATGAAGATTGTTGCTTTGACGGCCGACGTCCTCTCGGAAACGCGGGATAAAGCCCTGGCCGGCGGGCTGGATGATTTTCTGGCCAAGCCGCTGCACGCGGAAGATTTCCAAGCCATGCTGGAGCGTCAGTTCGGCGATGGGCCGGCCCCGGAGCGCAGCGCCGAGCCCTCCATGTTGCCGGCCTTGCTGGACGTGGCGATGATAGAAAAAATGACGGAAATGCTGACCTTGGAAAAATACCGGGAGTTGGTGGCGCAATTCTTCGCCGGCAAGGTCGGCAGGGTCGATGAATTGCTGGCCGCGGCGCTGGCCGGTCAGCGAGATCAGGTGCGGCGCCACTCGCACAATTTGAAGGGAGCCGCGTTGACCCTGGGCTTCAGCGCTCTGGGCGGGTCCTGTGCCGGACTGGAGCGCTTGGCCTTGGCGGCGGAGGAGGGGCTGGCCGACGAGGCGGAAAGAGTCGGCCTCCTGTTCGACTCGACGCGCAGCGCCTGCATCGCGGCCGGCTATCTCGCCGGCATGGACCTGCCGGCGTTGCGTTAGTCGCGGGGCGGCGTGAAAATCGTCGGCGCGTCCCATGTGGGCGCGTAGCCTGCGGCGGAAGTGATAAGATCGAGGCGAGTCAGTGCTTGAATCCCATACTGAATAAAAATAGAGGGCCGAAACCGTCCATGAGCCAGAACGATTGCTTGTCCATTTTGTTTGTTTGCATGGGAAGTATACAGGCTGGACTGCAAACCCGCGCCGGCACTGGCTTGTCAATCGACATGTCAATCATTTTGTCAATGTGGCCGGCGAGGGTTTGAGGAGGGAAGGGCTAGGATATGTCAACAGTCCACCACTCGCCGCGCGGGTCGGCGTAAAGGTCGGCGCTGTCGTCGGAGGTGTGGCCGAGTAGGGTTTTTGTGTTGACTCCGGTTTTGAGGTCGAGGTGTAGGCGTTTGGCGAGACTTCGGATTTCGTGGAAAGTCGGCGGGTTTTTCCCTGGCCACTCATGGGCCTGTTCTTCGTCCGAAAATTCATCGCGCAATACTTCAGTGAATGCTTTGCTCATTGTTTGTTCATGCACGCTGTCGGCTGCTTTTGCTACGCCGATATTTACACGATGATGGCAAATGGTGGTTGCGCCCTTGATTTTGGTTTCCTGAGATTTTGCGATGATTGATCCAAGAGTCTCTCCTGGAAAGCTTGGCAGCGATAGGCCTAGTGGTATTCGTATGGGGTGTTTCTCCTTTGCCTGAATAATGTGTAAATATTCGGTCCTTGATTCTGGGTCTGCTTTTATGTCTGAATACTTCATGTCCGCTATGTCTCCTACTCGTTGCGCGGTAAGAATTGCAAGCATTAATGCAGTTTCAAACCAAGGGTCTTTGTCTGTCTTTCCTCTCTGTAATATTCGCTTAAACTGCGCTATATTAATTCGCGCTCGCTTAACAATAGGTTGAGGTTTCTTAATTAATGTGGCTGGGTTTTTGCCAATGTCTATCCACTCATTTGCAATGGCCTCATTGAAGCAATCTGTTAGCGTGCTGTGAATGGATTGAGCTAATCTGACCTTGTCTTGCTCGATGAGTGGATCAATTGCTTTTTTGCAGTCTTGTGGGGTAATGTTTGCAATTAGGGTTCTGGCTTCGAATGCACCTCTAATGTATTTGATTTTAGATTTTTCTGTTCTCTTTGTGTTGTCGCTGCGTGGCCTTCCTCCTTTTCCTTTTCTCTTTGATAGAATGTCTTGGTAAACGTCTAGCCAGGCATGGAATGTTTTGGTGTCTCGCCCCTTGATTCTTTCTGTTAAGCTGTTTTGTTGTGGCTTGCGATGTTCGAGTTCTGCATTAGCTTCTCGCGCTTGGCTTGCTGCGTCTGCAAAGTCGTAACCTAGTCCAAATTCTTTTTTTGTGACGGGATGCTTCCAGTAATAGTAAAGCCCACCTTGGCGTGGCCGTGCCAATAAATAGTCTGGCCAATGTCGGCGGTTTCGCTTGCGGGCTCCTGCCATATTTCATTCTCCTGTTATATTCTGTCTTTAAGTCGGGCCTTTTGATTGGGGGCGGGCTTTGTTGTTCTTGGCCTGGGCCTTCTAATGCCGCCAATAAACTTGGCGTTTTCGCTAACAAAATATTCGCGCCCAATAAATTCAGGTAGTGGAATAATTTGTCCGTTGTCCCGCCATTTCCTCAGTAGGTAATCGCTTGGCGGTGGGCTGAATTTTTGGGCAGCCCACGTTCTGAGTGGGATGTTTTTTACAGTGCTCATGGAGTAGCCTTTGCAGTTAATATTGATTGGATTGGCGGATGCTTCGGCAAGTTATCCGCCTCCTTTCTTCATCGCTTCGACGGTGGCTAGAAATTGCCGGGCCTCTGGCAGCTCGCGTTCATGCAGCGCGACACGCCTGCGTGCTCGTTCGAGTAGAGCGGCATGGGCGTCTTCCCATGTGCGAAACAATGGCACTCCGATCAGCGCTCTGGAATTGGAAGGCCGCTTTTTGCACTCGCCGATGCGCGACTTTTTTTTTCTGCATCGGAGGTAGGTAGTATTTAGTCATCTCGATTTGGGTTGCTCCGAAAAGTGCTGGGTCACGGGTTCACGCCGTCGAGGCGAAGGTGTGCGCGAGATTTTCCCGAAATGGGGTATACGAGTACATGGCCGTCGATGGAGCGAAGGGTATGCATATTGCGCCGCTCCGCTAATTTGGAAATTTGTTGTTGGTTGATCCCGCCTACGATTGCGCATGTGACTGCGCCGACTGTATCTAACATGCCGCTATTGGTTAATTGGCGAGTGCTGTTTAATTGGGTTGTGACGGATGCAATCCCCGCACCGGGCTGATTTAGGATGTCGCGGAGCAGTTCCTCTAACTGAAAGCTTTCGGATTTGATGGACTGGATTTGCTTGGTGACTTGAAGGGCGGTTTGGTCAAGCTGCTGTTGAAGGTCAAACGTGAGCTCCATTGCTATTGCTCCTGATGCGGTGGCAGCGGTGCCGGCGCTGCGGAGGGTGTTTGGGGGAGAAGGCTAGCGCCGCCATAATGGCAGCGCTGAGGAAAATTAAGACGATGGTTGGCATGCTTGTTCAAGACTGGCTTGGATTTCTTCAAGCGTTGGAATGTCTTTGGCTTTGACGATCTGGACAGCGATAAGCGGATCGGGAAAATCAAACCATTCTTCCTCAATTACAAGCATGGTTCCATTGCCTAGGTTTATCTTGTCTGCGTCAACTCTTAAACCCTTATTCCATGCTTCATCAATTTGCCTTAACGTACTTTTGATGTGTTCGCGGGCACGTTCTTGAGTCGCTAGATACTCTTTGTAGGTTTCTGAAACGGCGGCTTTGTGTTCGGCGATTTGAGCAATCGCTTTGACCAGTGCTTTGGGGGTCATGAGCTTCATCCCTCGTTTTTGAGAATTGGCGCAAGTTGGCTAAAGATCGAGTTCCACACCTGACTCAATCGGTGCTTGGGCATGAATGGCCAGTCCCCGGCCTGGACTTCGGCAAACGTCAGGTTCTGCGTCGTCATCTGGCGGATGTCTTCGCCAAAACACTGTGCGTCTCGCTGGTGGATGGTGACAATCCCGGCGATGCGGTCGCGGTTAAGCTTGTAGATGTCGGATTCGTGGAACGGGGTTCCGTGACTGTCTACTAGCGGCCCGTTGCGTTCGTTGAGCCAGACAACGATGGGCGCAGATGTGCTGGCAATCAGGGCTTTCAGGCCGTCTACGGTGTCGTCCTGTTCTTGCCCGGCCATCAGGATGGAGTGGAGCAGTACGCGCCGCCGCATGCTCGCCAGCACGTCCAAGGCGCCGGTTTCGGCGATATAGGCCGTGGCCGGTATAAAACTGGTGGCGCCGTTATCTACAACAGTCGCGCCCTGGTGCTGGTAGATCCATTCCACCATGTCATCAAACGCCCTGGAGTTGATTTTGTTGTTCTCCATGATGTCCAGCGGCCGGACGTTCATGGCCTTGTGGCGGGACAGCGTTTTGTTTACCGGGTCGCTGTCTATACCCAGCGGGTTGTTATTGAGTGCGGCCTCGGCCTGCTCGAGTAGCGATGCGACGAAGGACTTGCCGATGCCGCCCTTGCCCTGCAATACGTGGTGGCTGTTGTACATTTGATTACCATTTCTCCCGTTTTTGGGTGTGTGTGTGGTCGTTAAAGTTGAAGCGCTTGGGTCCGTTTTCCGTGCTTGTCGGGGACGGCAAGGGCGGCGCTGAGTGTCTTGCATGGCCTTCCTTTTCTTTCTGTTGGGCCTGTTTGATCCGGTGCAGGGTTACGCGGAACTCGTTGGCCGACATATGGATGCCGGCAGCGGCTAGGCCGGCGCGGATGCTGGCGTAAGACGCGCCGCGTCGCTTGGCCTCCTCTATTGCGGGGAGGGCTGCGCGAAATTTGGCGATCTTGCTGTCAGCGCCCAGCTGCTCCAGCGCGTCGCTAGGCGTCTGTTTGCTCATGGTTTGCTAATGCCTTGGCAATGGCTTGCTAATGTGGTGTTAACGCTTTGCTAATGCTGCGCTAATGAATAGCGCTAACGGGTGCCGTGTTAGCGCGGGCGGATGATGCGGCGGGCTGGGCAGCTGGGCGTGGCGTCCCAGCCGTTGGCGGTGTCTGCGCGCCGCTGGAGGCGTTCCGCGCGGTCTTCCTGACGGCGGCGTGTCTCGCGCGCTTTGGCCGTATGGTTGGGGTCTTGCTCCGGCTTGGCGTGGAAATAAAGCACGCTGGAGCGGGCTTCTATCATTTGCGCCGCGATAAAGCGAATGGAGACGGCTGTCATTGTTTTGTCCTTTATTGTTGTGAGAGTGCGGCTTGCTTTGCCTGGCCAGCCAGACCATTGCGCAGCTGTGCAGCTTTGCCGGCCTGCCAGCCATCAGAGCGGGCGGAGTAATCGCCCTTAAGCATTGCTCGCTCTCCCTGCCGGTTGCGTGGGGTAAAGTCGCCAAGGTCTGGGTAGTGTTTGGCCATGTAGGCCCCAATCGCGGCTTTGGCCTGGGAAGTGGTGGCAATATTGGCAACCAACTGCCTAACGGCAGCTACCCAGCCTTCACAAAACAAATCAGCGCGGCGTGTTTTAGAGGCGCGGATTAGGCGCTTGCACTTGGTTGCGATGAATTCGGCACGGGCTTTGCGTAGCTGGCGCGCCAGTACACTGAAAGCGTAGGCGGCTACCTCCGGCGCGGAGCCGGGGCCGATGAACTTCCAGCGTCCTCCGCTGAAGCCAGTGCTTAGTAGGTGATCACAGTTGAAGGCTCTGGCAATCAGGTGGGAAAGAGAGGCCTCCCAGCGTATTGGGGTTTTCTTGGCCCCTGCCGGCGTGTCCGCCTCGCTTACTTCTGCTAACAAGATGTCGCGGTCCGTGATGTCGTGCTTGCGCATCAGGGCTTGGGCTTGACGCAGCGCGGCGGCGGCTTCGTGTTCGTTGCTGCTCTTGCTGAGAGCAAGGCATTTTTTGATCTTGGCCAGAATGGCGGCGTTGTCGCTCATGCCGTTTGCTCCTCGCTGCGGGCCTGGGCTGCGGCTTGGGTCTTCACCGCCTTGGCCAGGCTCTTGTACAAGTCCGGGTGGGTTGTCTTGAGGTAGTCCGCAATCTGGACATCCTCGCCGCGCAGCGTGGTCAAGTCGATTTGCTCGATGTAGACCAGACGGAGCAATTCGCGGGTCGGCTTGGGCATGTCGCGGCCGCTTTCGTAGCGGGAGCCGCCGGATTGCGTGACGCCGATACGGGACCAGAACGCCTGTTGATTCAGGCCGGAGGATTTACGGATTTCGCGCGGGTTTTGGATTTTGCTGAACATGACTAATCCTTTGCTAATGCGTGGTTAATGCAGCGCTAATGCGCAGCTAATGAATTGCTAATGCTGCGGGTCCAAAAAAAGGCCTCACGGCCTGGGGTTCGGTGCATCCCTTTGCTCTCTCGTGTGAAAGCGCAAAGGGATGCCGGCGGAGCTGGTCAGAGGAGAGCGCGCGTTGGTTGAACGTGCGTTGCGCCGCCGGCGTGGGTGCGCGCCACTGGCGCGCTGTTGGATGTCCCGGCCGGAATGGGCCGGTGCATATTCGCGGGTTGTTAAAGATCGATTACTAAAAAACTTGTATCGAACTCTAGCAAGTAGAAAATTACAAGTCAACAGGTAATTGAATTGCAAGCCCGCTTGTTGCATTTTTGTTGTCTGTGGTGGTTGGCTTGTAGGACTAGTTAGAATTTTTCCTCTTTGCTATGACTAAGGGAGGGGAGGTGTGGAAATGAGGCTGACGCCAGATGTGGAACAGTTGATGGGAAGCTTGTCGTCAATCGGTCTTGGACATCTCGCGGCGTTGCAACAGTCATTGATAAAGCTGAACGATGAGGACGACATCCGAGCGTTTCTGCTTGCGTTGCAGCACGCATTGCCGGGCGCGCCGCCGCTGATTCTTGCTCGGATCGACGCAGAGGCAGAGGCGCGGGATGCGGTGATAGAGATAAACCTAGGTTGGGACGAGCGGTGGTTGAGGATGTACAAAGAACACGCTTTCCACCGGGTGGACCCTGTTATTCAGGCTGTTCCGGGCGCGGCTGTGATCTGGTCGCGGCTGATTCTGGGCGGGGTGAGGCCGTCCCCTGGCCTACGACGATTTCAGAATGCATGCAGGGCGCACGGCATGACGCATGGCCTGTCTTATGTTTCGTTGGTTCGCGGTGGCCACAAGATCGTGATTTCGCTGGTAGGGCGTGAGCTTGAGGACTCGGTAAGTGTCCGTCAGCTGTTGGGTAGGCTGCTGCCGTCCATTGCGGATGCGGCGGCTAGAGCGCTGGCTCCAAGTGTCTCGCTAGCTAAATTATCGCAGCGAGAACGAGATATATTCCGATTAGTAATCGCGGAGGGGATGACATATCACGAGGCTGGTGATGCGTTGTCTCTAAGCTACAGCACTGTAAAGCACCACATGCAGAGGGTGTTGAAACGTAGTGGATACAATACTTACGCGCAATTGGCCTGGCGGTGGCGAGAGCAATTTATTTAGATGGATTTTTGAGCTGGGCTGCTTGTAAATAATTTTTGGAGTTTAGCTAGCTGGCTAATGTTAACGATAATGCAATAGGGGTATAGTTTGCCTGGTTGTTGTGTCACTAGGCGTCGGGTAATGCATAATAAAACTAATGGAAACAGCACTTTCGAAACTAATCGTGATGCAGCCGTGGTGCAAATCCGGCTGACTGAGGAGGGCGAATTAAAAATAGACGAGTGGGGCGATGCGGAGGCAGCTTGGCGTTTCCTGCGGCAGTCTGATTTCTGGATGCAGTTTGTGAGCAAGTAGTCTGCGGCGGCCATCATGGCCGCTTTTTTGTTGCCTGACATTCCATGATAAGGCCGATGAGTTGTGCTATCTCCGCGATGCCTTTGTCTGCAATCTGTTGAGCAAGTTCTTCTATGTTGTCCGCTTGGGCGTAAGCTCCAGAGCTAACGTGTCCTGCCTTTGGGTCGCCTTTGCCGGTACTGAGCCAGCTAGGATTGACGCTCAGAGCTTTGGCGATAGGGATTAGCAGGGTAGTGGAGTTGCTGCGGCCGCACTCAAGGGAGCCGATTGTAGATGTGCCCACGCCAGCCCGACGGGCTAGTGCCTTCTGTGACAGCTTCGCTTGTTGGCGTGCGTGTCGGATTCTGTCGCCTACGGTTTTCATGTGCCCCATTTTCTGGGAACACTCTGTTACTAGGGCGATTGATTGTTGTTACTAGTGCGATTGGTTTGGTCAAATAAAAATAAGCGGCTTAGCCGCTTATTTTTTATCTAGCTTGTCCGCTAGGTTGCTGACTAGATGTCTAAGAAACTCGGCGATTGCTTCCGGGCTTTCTGCGGCGAGGTGGCGGGCCATCTCTTCAGGGTTTTTGAAGCTTAGCGAGCGTGCGGGGGATGTGCTTGGCGGCTCCGGAGGGGTGGCTACTTTTGTGACGGTTACTTTGGGTTGTTGTGGTGTGCCGTAGTCAAGCTCTAAAGGGGTTGTTTCAAGTAGCTCCGCTAGAGCTGCAAGTTTGTCCTGCCGTGGACGTGCCGTGGCCAGGGTGTAGCGCCGGGCCATTTCGTATGTGATGCCTAAGTGATCCGCAATGTCTTGAACGCTTTTCCCCGTCTGTTCCATCTTTTTTCTGATGTTTTGGGCGAGCGGAGAATCCGCATCATTGCTAACAGGGGTTGGGTTTGTGGGCGGGGTGGCCGGCTCGGGGCTGCCTTTGCCTGTGCTTAGCCAGATCGGGTCAAGCCCCGTGGCCTCGGCAATAAAAATGGTGAGGCTAGAGCTTCTGGCTGGTTTTGCTGAATTGCAGAGGTATTGAATGGCTTGAGGGCGTACTTCTTTCCCCATCAAGTCAGTGACTTTTCGGGCGAGTTTCGTCTGTCCGCCGGCTATTTCAACTGCATGCCGAATGCGTTCTGGGAATGAGTTCATTTGAATGATTTTACAAAAAACTTGTTTTTTGCGTTTGCAAGGATACTTGTAATCTTGTAACCTTCGAAATACTTGTGAACTTGTAATGGTGATGCCCATGTCTCGGGAAGCTCTCATCGAAGCGGTTAAGAAGGCTGGCACTCAAACGGCGTTGGCGGAGGCCATTGGCAAGCGCCAAGCTCACGTCCACTACTGGCTGACAAAGGCTGTTGGCGAGGTTCCGCCAGCTGAATTTGTTTTGAAGATTGAAGCGGCTACGGGGGTTTCCCGTCACCGTCTTCGCCCTGATTTGTATGGCCCATGCCCTGCTTAGGGTGTGGGCATTATGGTTTTCCCTCTCGGCGGCCACTGACCGGGCCGGCGAGCTTTGCCGGCTGATTCCGGCTTTTTTATTCCGTGTGTGGCTGTGACCAGCAGCCGCAGTAACTATAGCGACCCGAAAAATGAAAATCATGCAACGTGTGCCACACAAGACGCCCATTCGCATTTTGCGTGATGCGTTCACGACGTATCGCCAGCGTTCGGATAAGTCGTGGGAAGCGGTGGCCGCAGAGTTTATTGAGCGATTCGATGCGATGGGCCTGGCTCATGTGCTGCCGTTTGAGTTTCAGCGGCCTGGAGCGGGGAAAGACACGGCTCGGGTGATGCGAACAAATGGGCAGCGCCTCAATCGCTGGCTGGAGGTAGAAACCAAAGCAACGAGTCAGCTACCTGTTGAGCTCATGCAAGTGGCCTTGCATGCGCTGCCGGTGGATTTGCGGCTGTGGGCAATGACGGAAATTGCGCGTCCGGTTGGTTTGGATGTGGCGTTGGCCAAAACGCAGGAGGCCAGCGCCTCTCATGTTGAGTTATTGACGTCGCTTATCAAAGAGACCGGGGAGGGCTTGACGGCATTTTCGATGACGGTTGAGCGGCCGACGCTGGAGCGCCTGGAGTCTGCACTCATCGAGTTGAGGGAGTCGGAAGCCGCGCATCAAGAGGCTATTGCTGCTGTGCTGGGCTGCATTGCGGAGGAGTCCGAAAAGTGTCGGCCCGAGAGTTTCAAAAGCGCAGGCTGATGCAGCAGCGCGCCCGCTTCCGTCACGCGCCGTCCCGTTTCAAGGAAGACGAGCGCCGGCGCATGTTGGACGACGCCCTGGCGCTGTTGGATGGCCTGGCGCGGGATCGGGCCGAGGAGGCGCGGCGACGTGGCGGATAACGGGCTGGTTGAATGGGAGCTGGAGAGCGGCGACCCGGACAAGGACGCTGCTTATCTGGACGCGCTCCGTGGCAGCCACGGCGGCACGGCGCTGCGGAAGCGCGAGATTAAACGGCTGCAATTGGTCTATGGCGACGGCTACAGGATGAATGTAGAGCGCGCGCTGGGTGGGGATGTGCCCCAGTTGGCGGCGGAGATGAGGAACGGCGGGCGTAATGAGGCGCTGGCGATGCTGAACAAGTGACAAGCGATAGAAGGTGAATGTATGAATATTTTGCTATCCGAGGATGAGCAAGGGGCGTTGGCCGGGTGCAGCCTGGAGGCGATGCGCCTTTATGTGCTGGGGCTGCGGCCTGAGGTGGATATCCGTACCGGCCTAGTGGGTCGGGGGTTTGCCGTCAGCCGGGCGCAGCTGGCCATCAATATCCAGTTTGCTCCGCCGCGTGGGAGTCAGCGCGCGCCCTGGAAGCCGTCGCTCCGGCAATTGGATGCGCTGGTGGACGAGTTGGCCCGCGAGGGGCTGGCCAAGAGGGTTTCAACGGTGCATGAGGTCAAGAAATTGGTTTTGAAGCTGCCCTTGGTGTTATTGCGTCCGCAGGAGGAAGGGGGCATGAACGGGAATGATGAACCGGACATGAATGGGAATCCGAATAGTCAGACCCCGCAAGGGTTTGGCGGTTTGGCTGGGTCTGATGAACTGGACGCCTCGGCTAAACATGAGGCGGACATATCAGAGATATCTGTTGATATAGATATACCCCGCGCGTGCGCTCGCGAGAGCGAGCTTGCGACGGTGGCCAGTAAGTTGGGGGTATCTGGTGATATCCCCGGCTGGGTGGCGGCAGGGGTGACGCCGGCTATCTTGAAGCTGGCCGTAATGCGTACTAGGGTGCATGTCCGCGCCCCTCGGCGGATTCCCGCCAGTTACCTGGCGCAGGTGCTGGAGACGGTGCTGGAAGGGCGGGAAAGGCCCGTCCGTCCGACTGCGAAGCCAACAGCCAGTGCCGGCAAGCCGGCCAGGCCGGGAAATCGTTGGGTGAAGGTGGCGCCGGATTGCGCGTTCGATGGGCTGCCGCCTGTATCCGGCAATATGCCGCCCGAGGCGGCAGGGGGCGGGGATGACTGGATTGAATGAGGTGGCGGAGTATTTCCCGCGCGCTGCTGCGCGGCGTGGGCTGGCTGTTGTCCCTGGTCAGTGTGATGCTCATGGACCGTTTGAGGCGCTTGTACCAGCTGGCCACCGGCCGGTTTGTCCGCGCTGCACTGAGGAAAAAGAGCGTCTTCAGGAGGTTGAGCGACGGCGGGCGGGCATGCTTCGACAGGCGGGCGTCCCTGGCCGGTTCTCGGTGGCGACGTTCAGCCAGTTGGAAAGGGTCTGCGACGAACAGGCCGCCGTCATCACAAATTTCCGGCGGTGGGTGGCCGGTGTTGGCCGCGGGGAGGTCCGCTCAAACGCGGTGTTGCTGGGCAGAACGGGGACGGGCAAAACGCATATGTCCTGCGCGGCGGTGCTGGCGCTGATCCGGGGTTGCGGCATCCGGGCGCGCTATGTGACGTCTGAGCAGATCAAGCGGGAGGTGTGCGAAAGCTGGGGCGGCGGCGGCGAATCGGAATCGCGGGTTCTGGAGCGCTACGGGGCTTACCCCGTGCTGGTGCTGGACGAGGTGGACATTCTGGACGAGAAGGGGCCGGGGCTGCGGGTGCTGAACTCGGTGATTGACAAGCGTAGCGGGGAGCAGCGGCCGACGGTGTTTATCTCGAATCAGGATCAAGCGTCGTTGCACGAGTTGTTGGGGCGGCGGGCGGTAAGCCGGATGTTTGAAAGCGCGTTGATCATGCATTGCCCATGGGATGACTACCGCGCCCGCAAGGCGTGATAAAATCTCGCAGCACAAATAAAGCCCGGCAAGACCGGGCTAGGGATTCCCTCGGTCAATAGGGGAATTGTTATGTCGTTTGAAGTTGTGAATGTTGTGCGCTGGGCTATCGAGTTTTTGCAGTCTGGTGGCGTGGGTGCCGTGCAATATGGCGGCGGTGCTGCTGGGTGGCGGGATGGTTGCCGCGCTTCTGGTCGTATTGAAGCGCTGCGGGTGAATGATGCCTTGGTGGCGTTACCGCCTGCTCAGCTGCTGGCAATGTTGGCCAAGGTCCACGCGGACGACATCCGCCAGGGGCCGCCGGTGTGGAAGGACTTGTGTTCGTTCGTAAGGGTGAGTTGTCCGGAAGCGTTCGAGCGGTTCGGGCCTGAGGCTGGAGCCTGGTTGGTGCGCAAGTGGATGCGGCGCGATGACGGCAGCTGGCGCGAGTTTGCGCGGTTGTTCGGCGGATCGCCGCCCACTGCGAGAAAGTTCTTTGAAGTGCTGGTTGCGCCCGTGCTGGATGGCTGGTTCATTGCAGCCAAGGGCGAACTGGAAGTGGTGATTGAGCAAGTATTTGCTGGAGAGCTTCCAATTGCCGCTTGACAGGCCGCTGAATTTTTCAAATAATCCGTCCTGTCACCAGCCATAGGTGCGTCCAAAGCCCGAGTTAACCGCTCGGGCTTTTTGCATTCTTGGCGGTTGTACTGTTGGTTTTCTTTCTGTGTTTAGCGCCCTGGCGATTCGCCGGGGCGTTGCTTTTTGTGAGGTGGAATATGGCGGTATCGGCTCCGACGCCTTGCCGGGCGAGGGGGTGCGCGGCGCTGGTGCGCGATGGCTCGGGCTATTGCGAGCGACACCGGAAAGAGCGACACAAAGAAGTGGATGGCCGGCGAGAGTCGGCGAGTAAGCGAGGCTATGGCTATCGCTGGCAGCAGTACCGGTTGAAATACCTTCGGGCGAATCCGTTGTGTGTTGTGTGCCGAAAGTTGGGCTATGTCGTTGAGGCCTCGGTGGTAGACCACATCACGCCGCACTGCGGGGACCATCGTTTGTTCTGGAAGCCTGACAATCATCAGGCTTTATGCGCTCCGTGCCATTCGCGGAAGACGGCGAGTGAGGACGGAGGGTTTGGCAACCGCCGCGCGGGTTGATTCGGCGAGGCCGGGCCGGCGAGTGGCCGGGGGCGAGATGGCCCCCGG
>NZ_JAAOMA010000047.1:0-37549 GCF_011602385.1 Chromobacterium fluminis
GCGAGCGCTTGGGTGAATTGCTACTTTCGAAACAACGGCGAGGGCGTGAATGCCCTCGCGTTGTGAAAAAGCAGCCGTCCCGTTACCCGATCAAACAAGTTCGATCCGCTAAGTGAACGGCATTACCCTTGAGGGGAGCTTTCTTTTTCCTGCCGCCGCGGGGCATGTGGCCTACCCGCGTCCGCGTCTTACTCGTCCAACACCGCGGAGGTGTAAACATCTTGCACATCGTCCAGATCTTCCAGCGCGTCCAGCAGTTTTTGCATGCGCGCGGCGTCGTCGCCGGACAACTCGGTCTCGTTCTGCGGCTTCATCGTCACTTCGCCCATTTCCGCTTTGAAGCCCTTAGCTTCCAGCGCCTCCTTGACGTCGGAGAATTCGTACGGACCGGTGATCACTTCGATGGAGCCGTCGTCGTTGGCGACCACATCCTCCGCCCCGCTTTCCAGCGCGGCCTCCATCAAGGCGTCCTCATCCACGCCCGGCGCGAACACCAAGTAGCCGCAATGGCTGAACTGGAAGGACACGCAGCCGTCGGTGCCCATATTGCCGCCGTACTTGGAGAAGGCGTGGCGCACGTCGGCCACGGTGCGGGTCTTGTTGTCGGTCAGGCAGTCCACCATCACCGCCGCGCCGCCTATGCCGTAACCCTCGTAGCGACACTCAACGTAATCGACGCCCTCCAGCTGGCCGGTGCCGCGCTTGATCGCGTTATCGATATTGTCCTTGGGCATGGACTCGGCCTTGGCTTTGTCCACAGCCAGGCGCAAGCGCGGGTTCATATTGGTGTCCCCGCCGCCCATCTTGGCCGCAACGGTGATTTCCTTGATCAAGCGGGTAAAGATCTTGCCACGTTTGGCATCCTGACGACCTTTGCGGTGCTGGATGTTAGCCCATTTACTGTGACCTGCCATAGTTGCCTCTGTCTGTTGTCCGGTCCACTGCGGACCCTTCAGTCAAAATTGGCGCCTATTTTAGCAGAACTTGAATCTGGACAGGAATGGCGGTCGCCTACTTGGCCTTGAGCATGGCCAGCATCATCTCGAAACCGGCGCGATACATCTGCTCCAGCACCGGCATCATCATCGGCAAGGTCAGGTAGATGCTGATGAAACCTATCATCAGGGTCAGCGGAAAACCGAACGTGAAGATGTTGAACTGCGGCGCGGCGCGGGTCATCACCCCGATAGCGAGGTTGGTGATCAGCAAAGCCGCGATCACCGGCATGGCCAGCCAGACGCCCCATTCGATCAGATGGCCGCCCCACAAGGCGAGCGACTTGATGCCCTGATCCGGCATGCTCATGCCTATCGGCAGCACCCGATAGCTTTCCACCAGGGTGGACAACACCACCTGGTGGCCGTCGAAGGCCAGAAACAATAGAAAGGTGAACAGGGTCAACAGCTGCGACACCACCGGCACTTGAGCCGAGTGCATCGGGTCGAAGAACATGGCGAAACCCAGGCCGGTTTGCGAGCCCATGATGAAGCCCGCCACTTCCACCGCGGAAATCACGATGCGCATGACGAAGCCCATCGCCAAACCGATCAACAACTGCTGCAACAGGATGGCGATACCCTCGGCCGACACCAGCGGCACCGCGGGCAGCGGCGGCAGCAAGGGCGCCAGCATCACGGTGAGGATCAGCGCGAAGCCGGCCTTGAAACGGCGCGGCACGCCGCGATAGGCGAACACCGGCTCCACCAACAGCAGGCCGACGATGCGTGCGAACGGCCAGACGAACATGGCCACCAGCGCGTTGATCTGCGCGTCGGAAATGCTCAGCATCAGCCGATCACGTGCGGAATGCTCTGGAACAGCCGCGTGGTGTACTCAATCAGCGTGTTCAACATCCACGGCCCGGCCAGCACCAGCACCAGAAACATCGCCAGCAGCTTGGGAATGAAGGTCAGCGTCATCTCGTTGATCTGGGTCGCCGCCTGCAGCACGCTGACTAACAAACCCACCAGCAGCGACACCAGCAATACCGGTGCCGCGACGATGATCAGGATGTACAGCGCGTTCTGCACGATATTGATGATCAGCTCCGGACTCATGTCACCCGCTCCTCGCCTAAAACGCCGGGCAGCGCCCGGCGATGTTTCCAGTCACAAACCATCATGCCGCCTCAGCCAGTATAGAAGCTCTGCACCAGCGAACCCATCAACAAGGTCCAGCCATCCACCAGCACGAACAACATCAACTTGAACGGCAGCGAGATGGTCACCGGAGACACCATCATCATACCCATCGCCATCAGGATGCTGGCCACCACCAGATCGATGATCAAAAAGGGAATAAACACCATGAAGCCGATCTGGAACGCGGTTTTCAACTCGCTGATCACATAAGCCGGCACCAGGGTCTTCATCGACACGTCGGCCTTGGTCTGCGGCTTTTCCGATTGGGAAATCTCGATGAAGAAGGCCAGGTCCTTCTCCCGGGTTTGGCGCAGCATGAAGGCCTTCATCGGCTTGCTGGCCTCGTCCACCGCCTGTTGCAACGTGATCTTGTCGTCGGAGAACGGCACCCAGGCTTTGGCGTAAACTTGGTCGAAAGTCGGCCCCATCACGAACAGAGTCAGGAACAGCGACAAACCGACGATCACCTGGTTGGGCGGCGACTGCATAGTACCCATCGCCTGCCGCAGCAGCGACATCACGATGATGATGCGAGTGAAGGCCGTCATCATCAGCATCATCGCCGGGATGAAGGTCAGCCCGGTCATGAACAGCAGCATCTGCAGGCTGAGCGAATAATTCTGCCCGCCGCCGGCCGCCGGCGTGCTGCTCATCAAGGGCAAACCGCCGGCCGCGTCCGCGATCAAGGGCGCAGCCAACAAAACCAGCGCGCCGTATCGGAAACAAGGCCTCATCGCGGCCCCGCCTTGCCGTTGCGGCTCTTGTCCATCGCCGCCTTCAACCAGCGCGCGAACGGCTCCGCCGCCGGCGCCGCCTCGATTTCCGCGCCTTCCGGGCGCGGCAGCTTGCTTAGCAGATTGACTTGCTGCGGCGTCACGCCCAGCACCAGCCACTCTCCCTCCAGCTCCACGATCACCACGCGCTCCTTGGGCCCCACCATGGTGCCGCTGACCACCTTCAGGCGGTTGGCCGCGCCCAGCATGCCGCCGGAAAGCCGTTTGAACAGCCAGGCCATGCCGACGATGGCGCCCAGCACCACCGCCAGGCCGAACAAGACCTGCAACAAACTCATGAACGGCGACGGCGCGGCCGCCGGAGACGGCGCGGCGGTGGCCGCGGCGGTCAGACCGGACGCCGCCAAATAAAAAGCGCCCTGCACAGCACGGCGCGTCATCGCAAACATGGCTGACCTCGTCATTTTTGCAAACGGCGAATGCGTTCCGCGGGCGTGATGATATCGGTCAGGCGAATACCGAACTTGTCGTTGACCACCACCACTTCGCCTTGGGCGATCAGACAACCGTTGACCAGCACGTCCATCGGCTCCCCCGCCATACCGTCCAGTTCCACCACCGAGCCCTGCGCCAATTGCAGCAAGTTGCGGATGGCGATCTTGGTTCGGCCCAACTCCACGGTCAATTGCACCGGGATGTCCAGAATCATGTCCAGATTCTGCGGCACGCCCGCGCCGGATGTGCTCGCGCCCAGTTCTTGGAACAGGTTTTGGGCCGGCACCGGCTCTGGAGCGGAATCCACCACATCTTGCTCGGCCATCGCAGCGGCCCAGTCGTCCATCGACACTTCCTCCTCGCCGCCGGCTCCGCCGGCCGCGGCTGCCGCTTCGGCGGCCGCTTCGGCCTCCATCTGCGCGGCTTGCAATTCTTCTTCGCTCATTGCTCTTTCTCCCCCAGAGGCTCGTGAAAATCATTTGCGCCGGCCAACACTTGCTCCACCTTCAACGCATAGCGCCCCTGCACGGTGCCGTAACTGGCTTCGAACACCGGAATGCCCGACACGTCGGCCTCCACCCGCTCCGGAATCTCCAGCATCACTACGTCGCCGTTCTTCAAATTCAAAATCTGGCCCAAAGTCACCTTGGTCTTGCCCAAGGTCGCCACCAATTCCACTTCCGCCGCCTGCACCTGATGCGTCATCAGGTTGACCCAGCGGTTGTCTACTTCAGTGCGGTCCGCCTGCATGGTGCTGGACAGCACGTCGCGGATAGGCTCCACCATCGAATACGGCAGACAAATATGGAAATCGCCGCCGCCGGCGCCCAGCTCGATATGGAAAGTCATCGCCACCACCACCTCGGTGGGCGTGGCGATATTGGCGAACTGAGTGTTCATTTCGGAGCGCAGATAGACGAACTCGATGGGATGCACCGGCTCCCAGGCTTTCTGACACTCGACGAACACCACATCCAGCAAACGGCGGATGATGCGCTGCTCGGTGGGAGTGAAGTCGCGGCCTTCCACCCGCACATGGTAGCGCCCATCGCTGCCAAACAAGTTGTCGACGATCAGAAATACCAAGTCCGGGTCGAAAATCAGCAGCCCAGTGCCGCGCAAGGGCTTGACATGCACCAGGTTAAGGTTGGTGGGCACCACCAGATTGCGGATGAACTCGCTGTACTTTTGCACCCGCACCGGTCCAACCGAAATTTCCGCGTTGCGGCGGATGAAGTTGAATAGACCGATGCGCAGATTGCGCGCGAAACGCTCGTTGATGATTTCCAGCGTCGGCATCCGGCCGCGCACAATACGCTCTTGCCGGCCGATGTCGTAACCGCGGACGCCTTGCGCGTCGCCGCCGCCGCCGTCATCCTCATCCTCCCCGGAGACGCCCCTGAGTAGGGCATCTACCTCTTCCTGGGAAAGAATATCGTCGCCCATGCCGCTTACTGCTTCTGGATGATGAAGGA
The DNA here is from genome assembly GCF_011602385.1 of Chromobacterium fluminis. Lineage (NCBI taxonomy): Bacteria > Pseudomonadati > Pseudomonadota > Betaproteobacteria > Neisseriales > Chromobacteriaceae > Chromobacterium > Chromobacterium fluminis. The sequence continues at coordinate 4,846 of NZ_JAAOMA010000047.1, forward strand.
AGTGAAGAGCACGCTTTCCACCGGCTGCTCCTCGCCGGCGTCCATCGACTCATTGATGATCTGCTTGACCTGGGCCTTCAGCCGCACCTTGCCGTCAGGCGTGGCCAACTCCGCCGCGGACTTGGACGACAGCAGCAAGATCAGCGCGCTGCGAATCTTAGGCGCGTAATCGGTGAATTTCTTTTTGGCTTCCTCGTCGGCCAACTCCGCCTGCATGTCCACCTGCAGCAAGGAGCCGTCGTTGCCGGCCAGATTCACCACGAAAGTGTCCAGCTTTTCGAAGATCGGCGGACCTTCTTTTTTCTTCTTGGGTTTTTCCTTGGTCTGCTCGGCGTGTTCGCCGGCCGCCGCCGGCTTATTCATATTGGTGAACATATAGGCGGCCAAGCCCCCCACCGCGGCCAACACCAACACCAGCAATACAATGACGATCAGCATTAATTTGCCGCCGCCCCCAGCTTTTTTCTCTGCTTTTTCCGCTTTTTTATCTTCTGCCATATACCTGCCCTGTTCACTGGGTGTTCATAGTGAAATCTTAAACGATTTCTTCACTATATTTTCTAATTTTAGATGCAAATTGAACAGGGGAGATTATCACAAATGATCAGGCGAAAATGCTGAGAATGCCGCGAGCCGCCTTGATGCTGCTCAATGCATCCATCGGCTCGGGCTCGGCGCTCTCTTTCTGGCGCTGCGATTGTCCGCGCTGAAACGCCTGCTGTTGCTGTCCGGATTGTCCGCTGGACACCTGCGCGTCGGTTAGCTGAATGCCGCCGGCCGCCAGCATGGAAGACAGACGATGCATATTGTTTTCCAGCGCCTCGCGCGTGGCAGGCACCGCCGCGGCGAACAACACCTGCGCCTGATCGTTGCCGTTCATCTTCAGCGTCACCTCGATCGGCCCCAATTGCGGCGGGTTCAGCTGAATCTGCGCCTTGTCGGCCTTGAGGCTGACCATGCCCATCACCTGCTCGCTCATGGCCTTGGCCCAGTTGGGATCGGACAGCGGCTGCTGCACGGTGAACACCGGCGTGGGCGCGGCCGGCCTGGCCGTCAACTGCTCATGCCCCTGAAGCGGCAAAAACTGCGGCAATACCTTGCCGTCCTCCGGCAAATTTTGCTGCGCCGGCAGCGACAGATTGCGGGCTTTGGCTAACGCAGCGGGCAGCGCCGCCGCGATGTCGGGCTTGAGTTCGACGGGCTTGGCGCCGGTAGGCAAATCGCTGTTGGCCCGCGGCGAGTTCGCCGCCTGCTGCTGAACGGGCAACTGCGCGGCGCCCATTAGCGACATTCCGGGCAACGGCGTTGCCGGAGTCTGGCCATCCTCGCTTTTGGCCGGCTTCTCCTTGTCCAGGCCGGCCTCCGCCAGCGGTTCGCCGTTGGCGCCCGACAAAAAGGAGCTGCCCAAAGTGCTCATCTGCAGCCCCAGCAGGCTAGCGAACAGATCGCCGGCGCCGGAGTCGCCGGCAGTCGCCAAATTGCCTCCCGGCATATTGGCTTTGCCGCTGACCGGATTGGCCGCGGCTGCGTTCACAGGTGTCGTCATGGCCGACTCTCTACAAGTAAGACGCAAGCAATAAAGCAACTAGCGTGCCAAGCGCGAATCTTGGGCTGACTCCTACTCCTCCCCGTGGGTTTTGTCCCAAAACCGCCGGGTGGCGAATTCATCGCTGGTCTTCTGCTGCACCCGCGCCTCGCGCACGGCGGCGCGCTCTTGCTCGCGCTGCAACAGCTTTTCATAGGCCTTGAGCTTCTTATACTCATGCTGCCAGGCCTGACGCTCCAGCAAGAATCGCTGAGTACAACGCTCCACATCGCCCTGCTGCTGCACCATGGCCTCGTCCAGGCGAGCGAGAAAACGCTGGAAATCCTGATATTGCAAAGCGCTGATGCCCTGCGCGCCGCGGCTGGTCAGCCGTTGCCGGTACTCGCCGCGAAAAGCGTCCAGCTGCTCTTGGCGCGAACGGGCCTCCGCCAACCGGCTTTGCGCCAGCCGCATGCGCTCGGCGGCCGCTTTCTGCTTGTCCTCGGCCAAACGAATCAACAACAGGTATTTGCTTTCCGCCACGGCTCAACCTCAGGACAACACGCCCTGCAATTGTTCGCAGCTGGAAGAGAAATCCTGCGACTCATGCATCGGCTGGGTCAGAAAACCGACCATGGGCAGTTGGCGCCGCATCGCGTCGTCCAGCACCGGATCCGAACCCGGCACGTAGGCGCCGACGCTGATCAGGTCGCGGTTGCGTTGATAGCGGGAATACAGCTGCTTGAATTGCCGGGCCAGGGCCATCTGCGCTTGAGGCACCACGTCCACCATGACCCGGCTGATGGATTGCTCGATGTCGATAGCAGGATAGTGGCCGGACTCGGCCAGTTCGCGCGACAGCACAAAGTGGCCGTCCAGAATGGCGCGCGCGGAATCGGCGATCGGATCCTGCTGATCGTCGCCCTCAGACAGCACCGTATAAAAGCCGGTGATGGAACCACCGCCCTCGGCGGCGTTGCCCGCCCGCTCGATCAACTGAGGCAGGCGCGCGAACACCGACGGCGGATAGCCCTTGGTCACCGGTGGCTCGCCGATGGCCAGCGCGATCTCGCGCTGCGCCATCGCATAGCGGGTCACCGAATCCATCAACAGCAACACGTCCAGGCCTTGGGCGCGAAAGTATTCAGCCAGCGCGGTGGCGTAGGCCGCCCCGTGCAAGCGCATCAGCGGCGGCATGTCCGCCGGCGCGGCGACCACCACCGAGCGAGCGATGCCTTCGTCGCCGAGGATGTTTTCGATGAAGTCCTTAACTTCTCGACCGCGCTCGCCAACCAAGCCCACCACCACCACGTCGGCCTTGGTGAAGCGAGCCATCATGCCCAGCAACACCGATTTGCCCACGCCCGAGCCGGCGAACAGGCCCAGACGCTGACCACGCCCCACCGTCAACAGACCGTTGATGGCCCGCACGCCGACATCCAGCACATCGCGCACCGGCGATCGGTCCAGCGGGTTCATTGGTTGGCTATGCAGAGGAAACCAGGCATCCGGATGGATGGGGCCTTTGCCGTCCAACGGCCGCCCCAGCGAGTCCAACACCCGGCCCAGCAGGCTGAGCCCTACCGGCACCATGCGGCCGGACGCGCCGTCGGCGGCGGCCTGGGCTTGGGTCTTGCCGAATTGCGGCGGGTGTCGCGGCGTCAACGGCATCACCGGCGTGCCGGGCAGCAGACCGTGGACATTGCTCAATGGCATCAGGAACACTTTGTCGCCGGAAAATCCCACCACCTCGGCCTCTACAAGCCTCTTGTCCGCCAAGGCCACCTGACAAGCGCTGCCCACCGGCAGCTTGAGGCCCACAGCCTCCATCACCATGCCGGTAACGCGAACCAGCTTGCCGCAGGGCTGCCACAGCTTGGCGGCGCGCGCGCTGTCCGCGCAGTCGCGCAGCCATGCGCGTTGACGCTCAATCAGCTGCTGGCTCATCGTCCATTCCCAGCGCTTTGCGCATGGCGGCGATACGGGTGCTCATGGTCAGATCCAGCCGCAGCGCCGCGGTGTCTATCACGCAGCCGCCGCGCTCCACCTCGGGGTCTTCTATCCATTGCCACTGGGTTTCCGGCGTTTCCTGGGCCAGAAACTCCCGCGCCACCTCCAGATCTGCCGGGTTCAAACGCAAACGCGCCTGCGCCAGCGTGGCCGGCAAGTCCTCCAGCGCCTCGCGCAGCAACTCCTGAATCAGCAAAGGGTTCTGCCGCGCCAATCCATGGCTCAGTTGGCCGGCGAGCTCCAACGCCAACGCCAGCCAATCCGCGGACAATTCGGTTTCAAAACGGGAAATCTGTTGTGCCAGCCCTTCCGCCAACTGTTGCAAGGGCTGCCAGGCCGAGGCGAAGCGGGCCTCCTGCTCGACGCGCACCTCGGCCAGGCCCTGCTCTCGCCCCGCGGTCAAACCTTCTTGATAACCGGCCGCGCGGCCGGCTTCCTGCCCTGCCTCATGGCCGGACTGCCAGGCTTCCTGATGAATGGCCTCCAGCTCGGCCGCGGTGGGATAGCCGCTAACCGCGCGCTCGCCTTCGGCTGCTCCAGCATCTTCCTCGACCCCGGTCGAAACCGGCTCGACGGCGGACTCGGCTTGCGCCTGCTCCTGTTGGCGGCGGCGCTGCTGCGCCAGCTCCATCAGTTGCACCGGCGTCAGCTTCTGAGTCAGGCCGTCCAGCGCGTTGGGGCTCCAAGCGCTCCAACCCTCCAGCTCTTCGCCCGGAATGATGGGATTACTCGACGAGACCTTCATCACCGCCCTTGCTGCCTAGCACGATCTGGCCGTCGTCGGCGAGCTTGCGCACCACCTTGAGGATCTCCTTCTGCTCGGCCTCCACTTCGGACAGCTTGACCGGTCCCTTGGACTCCAGATCGTCTCGCAGCATTTCCGCCGCGCGCTGAGACATATTGCGGAAAATCTTGTCCTTGAGCTCGGCGCTGGTGCCCTTGAGCGCGATAACCAGGGAATCGGATTGCACTTCGCGCAAAATGGTCTGGATCGACCGGTCGTCGATTTCCAGTATGTTCTCGAACACGAACATCTTGTCCTGAATGCGCTGCGCCAGTTCCGGATCGTACTCGCGGATATAGTTGAGCGCGGCGGCCTCTACGTTGGACCCCATGAAGTTGAGGATTTCCGCGGTCAGGCCAATGCCGCCGGCCGCGCTCTTCTTGATGCGGTCGGAGCCGGACAAGAGCTGGGTCAACACATCGTTCAATTCTCGCAACGCCTGCGGCTGAACGCCCTCCAGCGTGGCGGTGCGGATCAGCACCTCGTTGCGCATCCGCTCCGGGAAATAGGACAGGATGGAGCTGGACAGGTCCGGTTCCAGATGCACCAGAATGGTGGCGATGATCTGCGGGTGTTCGTTGCGGATCAAGTCGGCGGCGGAAGAAGGATCCATCCACTTCAGGCTTTCGATGCCGCTGTGGTCGTTGCCCTGCATGATCTTGTCCAGCAGGTTGGCCGCCTTGTCCGGGCCCAACGCCTCGATCAGCACATTGCGCAAGTATTCGTCGGACGCGCCGATGCTGGCGCGCGCCGCGCACTCGCCCTTGAATTCGCTGACCACGGTGTCAATCTGCTCGTAGCTCAGGTTATTGATCGCCGCCATCGCCAGCGAAATCTTCTGCACTTCCTTGGGGCCGAGGTATTTGAACACCTCGACGGCTTCCGCCTGCCCCAGGCTGAACAGCAACACCGCGCTCTTGCGCACTCCGTTCTCACTCATCGGCGCTTATCCATTCCTTGATGATCTGAGCGGCCATGCGCGGATCGGATTTCACCATTTCACGCACGGCTTCCAGATTGGTGGTGTATTGCCGCATCTGCGCTTCGCGCGGATCGCCTCCGCCCGCGCCGCCGCCGGCGTGACCGGCCGCGCCTTCTTCGCCCTCTTCTCCGGCGACGCCCAGCAGGCGACCGCCCGCGGCGGCCTGCGCCGCGGCCTCTTCTTCGCTGCCCTTGGCCGGCGCCGGCGGCTTGACCAAGTCGCGCATGATGGGACGCACCACGCCGAACAGCAGATAGAGCACGGCGATGGTCAGTAGGCCGTACTTGATCAGGCTGGAGCCGTTGCTGGTCACATAGTCGGTGACTTTCTCCTGCAGCGTCGCCGGCACTTCGGCGTCGGCGAAGGCGGCGTTGACCACGTTCAGGGTGTCGCCGCGCTGGGTGTTGAAGCCCATCGCCTCTTTGACCAGATTATTGATCTGCTGAACCTCCTGCGGGGTCAGCGGCGTCGGTTTCATCTCGCCGTTCTTGTCCGGCATGCGCCGGTAGTTGACCACCACGGCGGCGGACAGACGCTTGACGCCGCCCTGCGGCATCTTGGTGTGCTGGATGGTTTTATCGACTTCGTAATTGGTGGTGATGTCGCGCTGCAGCGTACCCGACGCGCCCATGGTCTGGCCGGACAGCGTGGCCGTGCCGGGCGCGGCGCCCGGCGGCAGCGTGATCGGCGCGGAAGCGGCCGACGGCGGCTGATTGGACAAGGCCCCCGGCACCCCAGACGGCAGCGCCGCGCCGTTGTTCAACTTTTCGCTGATCTGCTGGCTGCGGGTAGAAGACGGATTGGGGCTGGAATTGGGCTTGAAGGTTTCCGAGGTCTGCTCCACCTCGGCGAAATCGACGCTGGCGGTGACCTGGGCGCGCGAGTTGCCCTTACCGAAAATGGGCTCCAGGATATCCTCGATGCGCTTGACGTAGCCCTCTTCGACCTGGCGCACGTATCCCAACTGTCGCTGATCCAGGCCCGAGTTCTCATCCGGGCCGCTTTGCTTGGACAGGAGGTTGCCGTCCTGATCGACGATAGTGACGTTCTTGACTGGCAGATTGGGCACCGAGCTGGACACTAGGTGCAGAATGCCGGCGATTTGCCCGGCGTCAAGCACGCGACCGCGGAACAGGGTCAACATCACCGAAGCGGTGGGCTGCTGCTGCTCGCGCACGAATACGCTTTGCTTAGGGGTGGCGATATGAACGCGTGCGCTCTCCACCGAGCCCACCGCTTCAATGGTACGCGCCAGCTCGCCCTCGATCGCGCGCTGGTAGTTGACCTGCTCGGCGAACTGACTGATGCCGAACTTCTGATTGTCCATCAGTTCGAAACCGACGCCGCCGGCCTTGGGCAAGCCTTGCGCCGCCAGCTTCAAGCGCGCATCGTAAACCTTGTCCGAGGGCACGGAGATGGTGCCGCCCTCGCCCAGTTGGTACGGCACGTTCATCTGCTGCAGCGAAGCGGCCACTTGGCCGCCGTCGCGGTCGGAAATATTGGAGAACAGGACTTTATAGCTGGGCGTGCGGTTCAACACCACCGCGCCCACGATGACGGCGAAAATAGCGGCCACCGCCGCGAGGAATAGGACTTTTTTATTGTTGGGAAGCGCTTTGAAGCGATCGGACGCTTCATTCATGCGGCTTCGCCAAACGGGCGTAGCGTTTTCTTCTGCCAGGTCAGCCATACAGTGGTTTTAGGTTCGAGCCCACCGCCGCCGGCTGGTCGGGTCCGGCAACGCTAGACTTGGGTATTCATGATTTCCTGATAGGCGGTGACCAGCTTGTTGCGCGCCTGAACCATGGTTTGGAACGACAGGCTGGCTTTCTGCAGCGACACCATCACGTCCTGCAGGTTGACCCCCTCGTCACCCAATTCAAATTGCTTCTGCATCTCCTGCGAAGTCTGCTGCGCCGAGTTCACTTGCTCCAAGGTGGACTTTAGCACAGCGGAGAAGTCCACCTGGGACGCTTCCGGGGCCGTAGCGGCGGGCTTGCCCGCGGCCAGGGCCGAGGCGGTGCGCAGCTCGCCCAACAGTTGATCGATATTTGGCACTGACATGGTTACTCCAAGCCATTTCCATCTGGAACCTCCTGACATCCGTCGGCCGCGTCTTCATCGCGGTAACGCTGCAATTTATAGCGCAATGTGCGCTCGCTGATGCCCAGTTTTTCCGCGGCCAGCTTCTTGACGCCGCCCACCGCGGTCAAGGTTTCCAGAATATGGCGTTTCTCTAGCGTTTTCATGTCGGTTTCATCCGACACGGAATTGTCTTTTTCAGACGCTGTCCGGGTAACCTGAGCCGCGACGGAGTCGTGATCCAGCAGCAGATCGGCGGCAAAAATTTCCGCCCCGGCGGCAAGAATCACCGCCCGCTGCACCACATTCTCCAGTTCGCGGATGTTACCCTCCCAACTATAGGCCGTCAAATGACGTTCCGCATCCTCGGACAGGATCAGATTGCCTCTTCCGGCGGCCTCTGCGTACTTTTTAAGCATGATTCGTGCCAGAGGCAGAATATCGTCGCGGCGCTCGGCCAGCGCGGGGATGCGCATCGGGAACACATTCAAGCGAAAATACAGGTCCTCGCGAAATTGACCCGCGTCCACCGCGGCCTGCAGGTCGCGGTTGGAAGTGGCCAGCACGCGGATGTCCAACTTCAAGGTTCGCGTGCCGCCGACGCGCTCCACTTCCCGCTCCTGCAACACGCGCAGCAGCTTGGCCTGCAGCGACAAAGGCATCTCGGTGACCTCGTCCAGCAAAATGGTACCACCCTGCGCCTGCTCGAACTTGCCCGGCAAAGCCTGCGCCGCGCCGGTGAAAGCGCCGCGCTCATGCCCGAACAAGGTGGACTCCAACAGGTTTTCCGGGATGGCCGCGCAGTTGACCGCGACGAAAGGCCCTTCGCGGCGCTTTGAGTGCCGGTGGATATAACGCGCCAGCACTTCCTTGCCCACGCCGCTGGGGCCGGAAATCATTACGCTGACATCGCTGCCGGCCACTCGTCCGGCCAGCGCGAACAACTGCCGCATCGCGGCGGACTCGGCCACCACTTCGCCGCTCGCTTCGCTAGGCATGCGCAGCAGGTGCTTTTCCACTTCGGCGATCAGACTGGCCGGCTCAAACGGCTTGAGCAGGTAATGCGCGGCGCCCGCGCGCAGCAATTCAATCGCTCTTTCAATCACGCCGTACGCAGTCATCAAAATGAAGGGGATACCGGGATAACGCTTTTTCGCCTCCTCGAACAGCGTGTAGCCGTCCATCGGTGCCATTTGGGCGTCGGATACGATCAACCCCACCGGCGCTTCTTTCAATTTGGCCAGGGCCGCGGCGCCGTCGCCGGCCTCCAATGTGGGATAGCCGGCCAAGCTCAAAGTGTCGACGATGGCTTCGCGCAGATCGGCGTCGTCTTCCACCACCAGAATAGGGAGATACTTCATGTTTTCTTGTTCTATCAGAGGATTAAGCCGATCCGCCGGCTTGATGTTGCTTTTGCGTGGCCAGCACCGACAAGCGCGTGGCGATGCTCTCCAAGGCCAGCACTTCGTGCGCGCCGCCCATGGCGATGGCCTCCTTGGGCATGCCGAACACTACGCAGCTGGCTTCGTCCTGGGCTATGTTCCAGGCGCCGGCCTGCTTGAGCTCCAGCATGCCGCTGGCGCCGTCCCGCCCCATGCCGGTCAGGATGACGCCTATGCAGTTCTTGCCCACCAGATTGGCGGCGGAACGGAACAGCACGTCTACCGACGGCCGATGCCGGTTGACCGGCGGCCCGGCGTGCAGGCCGATGGCGTAGCCTATGGTGGGCGCCGGCTTGATCAGCAGATGGGAGTGGCCGGGCGCAATGTAGACGGTGCCGTTTTGCAGTCGTTCATTGTCTTCCGCCTCCTTCACCGTCAACTTGCACAGAGTGTTTAAGCGCGTGGCGAAGGAATGGGTGAACATTTCCGGCATGTGCTGAGTGATCAGAATGGGCGGCATCGAAACCGGCAGCGCGGTCAGCAAAGTGCGCAAGGCCTCCGTGCCGCCGGTGGAAGAGCCGATGACGATCACCGCCTGGCTGGCCAAGGGCATTTTGCCGACCTGCCTGGACAAAATGATGTCCGCATTATGACTGGGCACCACGTCCAGCGGCTTTTTGGCGGAGGTTCCCCTCGTCATCTGCCCCATACGCGTCCTTGGCTTTCTATGGTTATTGTAAAAACAGCCCGCGCGCGCGGCGCTTCCACGTCAAACGGCTTCATGGCGCCGGCTCCGTCTCTGCATCCGCGATGCGGGTCAGCCAGGCGTCGCAAGCCGCTTCCACCAGGTCCAGCACGATGTCGAAACCGCCAGCCCCGCCGTAATAGGGATCGGGCACGTCGCGGGCGGCGCCGGGCAGCGGCTCCAGCAGCAAATGCAGCTTGCCGCGATAGGATGGCGGACATTGGGCGTTTAACAAAGCCAAATTTTGCCGGTCGGCGACCAAAATCCAATCGAAACGCTCGAAATCACGCCCCTCCACCTGCCTTGCCCGCAAATCGGACAGGTCGTAGCCGCGGCGCAGCGCCGCCTGACAGGTGCGCCGATCCGGCGCTTCGCCGACGTGGTAGTCGTGCGTGCCTGCCGACTCCACTCGCATACGCGCCTCCAGACCCGCGCTCTTGAGCTTGGCTCGCATTACCCCTTCCGCGGTTGGCGACCGGCAGATGTTTCCCATGCAAACGAATAGAACATCAATTTTTCTATTGTTTTTCATATAGTTACCAACAAAAACGCAACAAGATTACCAGGCAAAAAAGAGCGAAAAGCCGCAAAACACGCTCATACATATCAAATACTTACAAGCAAAGGTTGACACAAACCTGTCGCCCCCACCCCGCTCTTACCTAAATATATAGATTTTCCCATCTCTTGCCTCGCGCCACGCTTCCGAGATGGCAGCTTGTAGTAGCGGCACCTCCGACAGCCTTACCCCCCCATCCACAACGGAACGAAACCTCAACAGTAGCTTGTTCACCTCCCCCATGAACACAATCAGCTTCTCCGCCATTTCAAGCTGATCCGGGTCAAACGGAAACAAATCAGTCACTGGAATTTGCGTATGCCGGAAGTGCGCAGTCAACCGCAACGCCTGCGCAATTGTCATTTTCTTACTATTTTCGATATGATCCAAGGCAAGCCTAGCAGCGTCCAGCAACAGACCCAAGTCATCCATGAAGCGCCCCAAAAACTCAAGACACAGAATAAAGATAGTTAGCACTCAAAAAAAACCAAAGTTACCTCACAAGCAGAAGACCAACAATAAAAGAAGTATTAATACACCCTATCAACTCGGCAAAACATCAAACCCAAAGAGCCTCACAATGGAACCCATAAAAATAGACGGACAATTGGTTGTCGCCCTAATCGCCCTCGTACAACCTTGGGTCATTAGCTTTTACAAAAAAAACTTTCGACAACCTGAAATAAAAATCAACCCAACAGGAAGCATTGAAATTGGTTTTTCTGGGCTAGGACACACAGTTTCAATAACAGGCGTTCTAAGAACCTTAAAGAAAGATGTCTTTATTAGCTCAATAAATATGGAGACCGTCAAAATAGAAAACGACGCAAAATTAAAATTCCAATGGATTGCACAACGTTCGAACAAACTATTCCACACAAACCCCAGAGAAGAATTATTTGCCGCCGACAGCTTCACCCTTACCTCTGGCAGCACAAGACACTACAACAACACATTTGCATCCAAGGGTTTCAAAAGAAAATTCCAAGATCACACAATAAACACACAAGAGGAGTGGAGGAATTTTATACTTCAAAAAAACAACCCCCAAGGCGATTCTAATTTTTACGAAAACGAACTTCTAGAATTCATAAAAGTAAGCCAACACTTCAACAACTATCACACAGCCCTAAACAACGACTTCTATTGGACACCCGGCAAATATAAAATAAAGCTCGAAATCAACACAGAGGAAACCAAAACTCCCTTTGCTTTCATTTGGGACATTGAAATTACCGAAGACTCCAGCAGAAAACTTAGAAACAACACAATCAACATACTAAGAGAATGTTGCAGCCTTAGCACAAACTACTATTTTGACTACCAAGAATACAGCTCCACACAGACACTCATTCAACCAAACAAACTAAAAAATATTTTCAAAAAATCATAGGAAATGCAAAATGAGGCCACTAATAAAACCATCAACTCAATCTTTAATCAAAATGCAACAGAGCCTTCTTGCAGATCTAAGCGACCCCTTAACCCCAACACCAAAAGACCAAAGAGCCATTGACCAATTCAACACGCTACCCAGAGAGCAAAAGATACAGATATATCTTGAACTCACCCCTCCAAAACCAATTAATCTCTACAAGTACTTTACATCACCCCTATGCTTCGAAGACAACAACGAAATATCAAAAAGAAAAAAATGGCTAGAAAGTATACTCCTTAATCACGAGCTTTATCTTTCATCTCACACTCAGTTCAACGACCCCTTTGACGTATACCCAAGCTACAAAACAGATGCCAGCGCAAATGAAATAAAATCCGCCCTAAGAAGAGCATACAAGAATCTACACCAACTCAGCGGACGCGAATTGAAAGAAGCAACCGCAACCCGCTTAATTTGGGCGCTCAAGAACAAAGAGACCTTTATTGAAAATAACATTAAAAGCATCCGAGAAATCATGAAAGATGTTGGAATATTTTGTTTCACCACAGATGCAACAAATATCTTAATGTGGTCACACTACGCATTTAATCACCAGGGCATCTGCCTAGAATTCGATCTCACAGAAGAATTACACCTCTCAAATCTAATATTTGACGCCATATACAGTGACACAAGACCCAAAATCGACCCGATAGCGGAAGCAAAACCCGAAATCTTCAATCTAACCCTTCTCAGAAAAGCAAAATCCTGGGAGTACGAAAAGGAACTACGATTAGTTGTTGGAAAACTAAGCGGCTCATTTGTAAAGTTCGGCGAAAATTTTTTAAAAAGCGTAATAATAGGTGCAAAAGCATCCGAATCAACAATATCCTACATCAATGAAATAAACATGAAACGAGTCCAAAAACAACTACCACAACTTCAAATTAAAAATGCCAAACTATGCAAAACAGAATATAAGATAATAATCTGATAAGGCCCCGCACTACCGAGGCCTCTCTACCTACCTACTTGCACACTCACCATACTGAAACGCCAATGCGATATAGCCCTTCCCCACAGCATCCCAGCTATCAATCGTCACTGGCTCCAGCGACCGGCAAGGCTTTATGTTGGCTGGCAAGGGTAACATTTGCTGCCTCGATGGCTGCATTGAGTTCACGCAGCCGCTCAGGACCAGGACGGCAATCAACGGGCAAAGGATGCATTTCGACAACACGGTTATACCTCTCTATTACTTTTGGTTTCGCATCGCGCAGCTGGTCTAGTCGCGCTTCAATTTCGATAGATGCCTTATTCAGGCGGACGACTTCCGCGCGATAGGCCTCAAGATCACCCCGGGCCCGCCACGCGTCATCCTTAGCGGCTGTAGCTGTTCCCCTTAACCGCTCGACTTCCCGACCATGTCCATACGCCCGCCACACCGTCCCACCCCACACGACGACCAAGAGTAGAACCCCTATGGCATAAACTCGCCCCGACAGCATCACAGCCACCCCGTAATAACAGCAGCTACAGCCCGCGCCAAGTCCATTTTTTTGGCTTGATAGGCCGCCAGTTCCGCTGGGTTGCTGATGAAAAACAGTTCCACGATCACGCCGCCGGCATTGACGAAGGCCAGCCGCCCGCGCGGCGTTTTGCTCTGATCTATCCACCCGCGCTCACCACGCAACTTACTACCCAGCACCGCGGCTATTGCGGCGCTGATGCGCTCGCTGACGTCACGTTTCGCCGGCAGCGAGATGGACTCAACGCCGCACGCTTGCGGGTTGATCGCGGCGTTGCAATGGAATTCCACCGCCAGGCCGACACCTCCAGCCAGTTTCACCGCTTCGGACAGCGGCTTGTTGTCTTTGCCTTCGCCATCGGTCAGCACGTCCGCGCCGGCCTGGCGCAGTTCGTGCGCCACTAAGGTGCGGAACTCGGCTGCGATATCGGCTTCACGATAGCCGTTTGCCACTGCGCCGGGATCAACGTTGCTGTGGCCAGCAGATACGAGAATTTTCATGTTGTTACCCTCTAGAAATGACAAAGCCCCGCATTGCGGGGCTTGGATTGAATGGATGGATGAAACGGTCAGCGGTACGGCTGCGGCCGGCGCAGAACGTCGCACACATTGCCGCGCGAGCGGAACACCGCAACACAGAGAAACAGGTTGATTACCAGCCCAGCCGGGCCAACGTGTGCGCGCCCCACTACGCCCTCAAAGCCGGCCCAGGCGCTGGACACAATGAGCACGTAGGCGAGCCAGCAAGCCCAGGGGCGATGACGCGCGCCGTCGCGGCGGAACATCAGCAGCCGCCAGCAGATCGCGCCGCAGATAACGGCATTTACAGCTGCGAATGCAGTCATTTTTTCATCCCCAATGGCACCGACAGCGCCCCGGCCTCGGCGCGCTGAATTACGAACTGCAGCAGCTTGACCGAAAACGCGCCAGCCGCCAGCGCGCCCACGGTGTCCGGGACGGTCAAATCGCGTTGCGTCAGCGCGTCCACGATGACATCGATAATGCCCGCAGTCAGATGCGCACCGAAGGTGCCGCCGGCAACAGAGGCCACAAGGTACGTCACGCGCTCGACCACGCTGCAATCGCGCACCCCCACTACAAACACCGCGCCACCGGCAAACGCGGCGAATACAACACCGTCGCTGAAGTAAGGCAGCAGAGATGCCAACCACAAGGCCACAGCCCCGCCCACTGCGCCAACACTCGAAACAGGTTCAGACATAGATTCCCCAAAAGATTAAGGCCGGTTTCCCGGCCCTATTTGTTTTCGATTGCCGCCGGCACTGCCGGCCATTCGACGCTTTGCGGATAGCCTGATTGCTGGGCCACGCGCGAGAGCAAAACCCGGTAGCGCTTCCAGCCTCGCAAGGCCTCAAGCTCTGCCGCCGTGGCCATCTCCAACTCTTGCGCATCCTCTAGCGGCACTACCGCAGCATCAGCAATTACACGAAGCGCAGCAGCCTCCGCATCAACCGCCGCTGCCTTTGCCGCCTGCTCCGCCTTACTATCCACTAACCAGCCATCACCACTCCAAACCGCAAATGGCGGCGGCTCAAGCTCAGTAGCACCTAAGCTTTCCGGCGTATCACCAATTTGTGCCACCACCTGGCACGCCCCCCCTTTACTCCAAAGGCGAACAGCCCGAAAGTCATCTACCACCGCCCACTCCCCCAAACGGAAAACAGACGCCTTTCGCTTCTCTTTACCAGGCGGCTTCAATTCGGTGGCATAGGCTGGAATCAGCCACACCTCCCCCTCATCCAAAGGGGACAAGTCCGCTAGAGTTGGTCCGATGTACTCGCCCGTTTCAGGGTGATAGGCATAAACAGTTTTCTGCAAAACCATCTCTTTTCCTAAACTTTCACGCACGCCAATAAGGCGATATTTTTCGGACGCGTTTCCGCATTTGGCGATGCAGGCGCATTTTGATAACTTGCATTTGATGCCGAGGACTGATTCGAAACGACAGGGAACGAGTTCCCAATAGGGGGAGCCGCTGCACCCTGCCAATATGCCGTCCAAATATCCGTAAGCTTAACGAGATCATTTTGAACAGACCCGAAAGCTCGCCCCGGATCAAGCGCCCCAGCGCCCGTCCAACCTCGAACAAACTGCCCGCTCAAGTCGGGCAAATTAAACGTGCTCACCCCATCACCAACCCCGAACGTGGTGCCGATTGCAGCAAATAACGCCGGGTACGTTGTGCGCGAAACCGCTGCACCATTTGCCCTTAGCCAGCCACGAGGCGCAACCTGCATTGCAAAAAACTGTACAGTCCCCGCCGGCACTGTCAGCAACTGGATAGCTTGTCGCAGCTGCCCACTATCTGCACCATTCAACGCCAACCCTGCCGCCTCAACCGCCCCAGCCAACTCCTCTTGCAGCATGTTCAACCAGGCGGCGGATACCTCCGTCCCCTGCACCCCCGTTGCCACATTCAGATCTACAAATCCCGGCTTGCCGGGACCGTTCAAATCCGGCACTGAATGCGGAGTATCAATTCGCTTCATACTCAAACCTCGTATCTAAAAAACACCACGCTCTCCGCGTGCGCCATCCTGCGTATCTGGCACTCCAACGGGCCGCCGCCAATCACTCGCCCCAACGGCTCCCCGGAAACAGAGCCGCCCGCCGCAAATTGGTTGATGCGAACCCCTTTGAAGACCACTGAGAAACAAAAACGCGCCGCCGGGGGCGCGCACTCGCTGCCGGCTTGAAACCCCGCGACCAGGCATCGATGGCGACGAATATCGGCGGTATAACCCAACGCCCGCGCCAAGCGCAGATAGGCCGCGCGGCGCTGGCTACCGGTCGCGAACATGCGCGCCACCAAGGCCGCCCGCCGCTCCGGCAAGCTGCCCAGGCCCAGGCAACCGTCAGGCAACCCGAACTCACGCTCCCACTCCGGCAACAGCTGCGCCGTTCTGCGCGGGTCCGCCTCCACCGGCAGCGAGTCCACCGCGCCATGCACCCGCGCAAGGCTGGGAGCAGACCCGCCGGCCATGCCGGCGCTGGCCCATTCGTCCGACCAGGCCGGCCCCGGCGGCAGCAGCATTTGCAGCTGCTGGCGATATTGCGCAATCAACTCCATGCCACCTCCCCGCGCCTGGCCAGCTCACCCACCCTGCAAGCCACGTCCGCCGCCGGCTCCGTCACGGTGTAAAACTCAACCCCGGCGGCGCTCACAGCATCGGCAAACCAGCTGCGCCGCAACGTCACGCCCCGCGTCAACCCCGCCGCCAGGCGTTCGCGGTCAAGCGGCGCGGCCCGTGCCGCGAACAGCGCATCCAGCCGCGCCAACACCGCAACGCGCATCTCCGGCGTGTCCGGTGAAATGCTCAGCCGTACCGCTACCGGCTTATCCACCGGAGCCGCGCCGCTCGGCTCGCCGTAAGCCGTCCCGGTTTCCTCCAAGTGCGTAGTCACCGCCGCCACCTCGGACGGGGACGGCAACGGCCCGTCCACGTCGCCATCGCGAACAAAGAACACCGCCACTTGCCCCGGCCCCGGCCAGCGCGGCGCGCACCACGCGCGCGTTACCCCCGGCACCTCCTTGGCCCAGACCTCGAAATCCTCCGGCCGTCCGGTTTCGCCATCACGGCGTTTCACCGCCAGTACACGGGCGCGGTAGGACTCTATCGGCTCAATGTCCGCCCCGCCCACTACACCATCCCCTATCACCAGGGCGGAGGACTCGACCCTTGGCAACGGCTGCACCGAGTCAACACGCGCCCCTGGCTTCAAATTCCCCGCCGCGCCCGGCTCAATCGCCACCATCCGCACATCCAGCACGCCCGCCGCCGGCAAAACCGCCCCGACAGGCACGACCAACAACACCCCGGACTCGCTTTGAAAACGACTCTCCGCCGGAATCGGCGCGTCTGGCGCGCCGCGCACGCGCACCCAACCCGCCGCCGCTGCGGCCGGCGTGCGCCCCTGCCCCAGCCAGAACGGGCCGTGATGGCCTAATAGCGCCTCGTCGTCGCACGACTCCGCAAACAACTGCCGCGCGTGCCAATCAAGATATCCATACAGGCCATGCACCCCGCCGGCCACCATCCGCGAGTACACTTCGGCATCCGCCCGGCGCAACCCATCCAGCCCCATCGCCAGCAAGTCGCGCCGCGCGGCGTCCACCAGCTGCGGCAAATTAGGCGCGTCCATTGGCATGACTCACCCCCCATAGGTTTTCAAAATCAAAAGTCCAGTCCGCGCCGCCGTCTTCCGTGACCGACACGAAAAGCCCTAGACAGTCCAGGCCAACCCGCTGGGCCTTGACGGTAACGGCGCTTGCGTGGCCATCCTCGCGCAGCCACTCCAACGCCTCGGCGGCGTAGGACTCCGCCCGCAATAATGTTTGCGACGTCAGCTTCTCGCGCTGCAACAACCAAAGCCGGGAGCCGATCTTGTCGTTAGGCACCGAGGGGAAGGCATCTCCCCACCATCCCATCCGCTCCAAGCCGTCCACCACGTCGGACTCCCCCGCCCGCCGCCAGGTAAACAAGCTGATGACCACCGCGCGCGCAAGCGAACTATCCGCCGGCACCGGCTCGCGATTTCGTGTAGCAATCGGCGTCATCGCATCCCCTGATTTGGCTTGCCGGTAGGCCCGCCGGCTTGGTTGTTTTCGTTGTGGTCGTGGCCGTTGTACGCCCCACGCATCGCGGCCATGCTCATGCCGCTGCCTTCGGCATGGTCCGTTATCTCGCCTCCGGCGCGAATCTGGCCGGACACATTCAAAATCGGAGCCTTGATGAAAACCCCGCCATTCGCCGTCACATCAAAACGAGGTGTAAGCAACTCCGCCCGATCCCGATACAGCACCAGCTTATGACCGTGCGCGTTGTAAACCGCCGTCTCCCCTGGCGTCAGGTCCGTCACTCGATAGCGGCGATCCCCCACCGCGATCACCACACCGTGACTACGATCCCCGCCCAGGAACAAGGCGATGGCCTCGGCGTCGGCCATCGGAACCGCGGTCAAACCAAACGGCTCGAA
The DNA here is from genome assembly GCF_011602385.1 of Chromobacterium fluminis. Lineage (NCBI taxonomy): Bacteria > Pseudomonadati > Pseudomonadota > Betaproteobacteria > Neisseriales > Chromobacteriaceae > Chromobacterium > Chromobacterium fluminis. The sequence goes on from NZ_JAAOMA010000047.1 coordinate 22,819, forward strand.
GTGCTCCACATCATCCTGCGTCTCTCCGGCCAAGAGCCGGATTTGCAGCGCCTGCAACTTGCTGGCGGAGTTCGCCAGCAGCACCCGCCCCCGCGCTATCATGCCGCTCAAGCTCATGCTTTTTTCTCCCAATCCGCATCCAGCAGATATTCGAACTCGTCCTTGCTTCCCTTCTTCTTACGCTTCTTGCCCTTCAGCCCCTTGGGGTCCGCCGGCTCCGGCATATAAGCGTCCGGGGGCGCAATCGACAGCGCCGCGATAGTGCCGCTGCCGCTCAGCTTGTAGGTGATTTCTCCAATCATCATGTCCCGGTCCAGCCCCAACACGTCATCGCGAAACCGCACAATCTGGTTATGCCGCCAAAGCTGGCCATTGCTCTGCCGCCAGCCCGCCACCTCCACCGATACTGCCAACGCCTTGGCCATCCGGCTGCCGCGTTCGTAGTCGGCGCGTTCTTGCGCCAGTTGCCGCGAAAGGTTGCCGGACTCGTGCATCACCATCACCCTTTTGCGCGCCGTCCTGTCGTCTTTAGCGGCGGCGTTGACTTCGCTGGCGGCCGCGCCGCTATGCCCATCCTTCCCTCGCGACTGGCCTTTCACCACGTACTCGCTAAACACCCCAGAGAAGTCAAACTGCCCATTGGCGGACAAAATGTTTTGCCCCAGGACCAGCGCATCCGAAGCCCGCCCGCCGCCACCCGGCGCCACCAGTACCAAGCGGCCCTCGGCGTCATCGGTGGAAAGCAGCCGCGACAACTTGAGCAGCTTGTCTATTGAGCTAAACACCGTCTCTCCCGGCTCGATGGCATGATCTGAAATCACCGGACCAGCCCCCACTTCGCTAACGACCGGCACGCCGTACGGCTCCACCAAAGCGCGTACAATGGACAACACTGTCTGCCCCTTCCAATGCCCCGGCTGATTCAATGCGCCGCAGTCCACGATGTCGGCGGTACGGCTGCGTCCCGCTATGCCGAACGTGATGTTCTGCCCGTCATGACTGCGCGGTGTGACGAACACGTAACCGCTCAGCACCTTGTCCGGGCCGATTCTCACAACCACGCTGTCGCCCTCCGCAATCGCGCGCAGTTGCTGCGGCGCATCGGGATAGCCGCGAGTAATGGCTACCGTGAACTCCCGCGCTTGTCGCTCCACGCCGGCAGTAATCGACACGTCCAGCCAGCCGCCGTAATCGTGCCCGTTCACCGTCAGCGTGACCGCGTTAGCCGGGTCTAAAGCCGTCCTGTCGTTCATTTGCTCAAGACCCTCATTGCTTGCGCCGGCATAAACAAGGGATGGCGCACCCTATTGCGCTCCACAATCTCGCCAGCGCGCCCCGCATCGCCATACAAGCGATGTGCCATCACCAAAGCCGGCGTCACCACGCCAGGCTCTACGCGCATCACCTTGACCCCCTGCCGCGCCACTGCGGCCAAATGTTGAGCCTGCGCATGGCGCAATGCCTGCAAGGCGCGATACTCAAACGGGGACGCCTCCAAACCGCGCTGCCACAACACCTCCCCCAACTCACCACCCAAGGCGTCGACATCATCCACCACCGGAGCATCCGCGCCCTCGCGCGGCCTTGCCGCCTGCTGATCCACAGAGGGATATGTGACAGGCACCACAGCACCAGGCTGAACGGGCATTTGCGCCAGCACATGCGCCGCGTCCCACAAAACAGCCGCCTGCGTCAGCCCCAGCACATGCGCCACCGCCGCCTCAGCCCCAACCGGGCGCGTTGTCGGCGAACTGGCCAGCGTCGCCGCCGCGACTGTCCTTGCCCCTCCGCGCCGCGTTGACTCCGCAAACCCCATGAAGGGCGCGCGCAGTTGGCTAAGCTGCTGGCTCAGCTTGTCCATAAACGTGCCGGGGGAATGAATGGCCGCATCGACAAAAGAGGTGATATCGCCTACCGACTGCATTACGCCGCCAATCAACGAGTCCACCCGCGAGTAAGCTGATCTCACTTGATCCACGACTTGACCCGCCGCCCCGGCCAACCCGCGCAAATCGTCCAGCGCCGGCAAATCCAACCGGGGCAACTCGGGAACCAGTCCCGCGAAGCCATCCGCTTTTTCAATCAACTTTGACGCGGTATTGACCGAGGCCGCAGGGAAAGCCAACTCCCCGGCTTCAATAAACTCAAGCCCCACCGTCACAGAACGCTGCCGGTCAATTGAGTAATGCCACTCAGACGGGCGAGGGTACACATTGACTACGCCGAACAAGGGATGCACCAGCTCACCCGCGCCCGGCTGCTCCAACGCGTCCAGCAGCTTGTTTAACTGCGCCTGCCAATCCTCCCCCATCAACTGCGCATCAAAAGAAAAGGGCCGGATGATCCGGCCCAGGTCTTCGATATACGGCTTGTCTCGCTGCGGGTATTCGAACTCCGCCATTCTTCTCCCGGTCTTCCCGCTCTGCTCTCGCCACAGGAACGGAACCCCCCGGAAGCTGGCGACATGCATTTTTTCAAGCTCAGACATGATTACCCCTTGGCCGCCGCTAGGCTACGCACCCCGGCGTTTTGCTTGACGTTGACGCGCGCATTTTCTGTCTTTGGCGCATCAACCCGCGTCCCTGCCGGCGCGCCATTGATATTGATGTTCAAGTCCGCTTTCGCCGCGTCCGTCGCCCCCTTGATGATATTGGTTGAGCTGTTGATGGCCCCGCCTATCGCGCCGGAGATACCACCAGAAATCGCGGCAGCTCCGCTCAAAATCGGATCAATGAACGGCTTGATCTTTTCCCACATCCCCTTGAACCATTCGACGATTGGCCCCCAGTTTTTGACAATCAAACCCAACGGCGAGTAATCCAAGAACACCGCTTTAAGCCACTCCATGCCAATGGCGAAAACCACCTTCAGACCTTCCCACAAAGCCGCGAAAAACGCCCTCAATGGCTCCCAGTTGTTCAGCACCAGCCCCAGCGGCGTCCACCCCAAATAGGATTTCACAAAGCCAAGCCCGGCAGCGAAAAACGACTTAATCCCTGTCCAAAGCTGAGCGAACCACGGCCCTACCTTGCTCCAGTTGGCTATCAAATAGCCGGCCAGCAAGGCCGCGCCCCGCACAAACAAGCCCAGCGGACTCATTGCCATTACCACATTCATAATCGACAGGCCCGCCGTTAACGCCATCACCCCCAACTTAAGCGCCACAACCGCCCCAGCCGCGCCGATGGCCCCCTTAATCACGTCCGGGTTTGCCTGCGCAAAGGCCTGCACCCCCTCGACTATCGGTCCCAGGTACTCCAGGAACTGATTCAACGGCGGCAACAGCACGTTTCCTACTGCCATCGCCACCGCCTGCACCTTGTTGGACATGATTTGCAGGTTATTGGCCGTTGTCGCCGCCCTCGCCTCATACTCCTTTTGCATGGAGCCGGCGTACTGGCTGGAGTCAGCCACTCGGGTAAAGTTGGTTTTCAGCAAATCCAAGTTCGTCAGCAACGGCGCAATCGCTGAAATGGACTCTTTGCCGAACAGTTCCGCCAACACGGCGGACTGCTTGGATTTATCCACCTTGCCAATAGCCGTTAATACTCGCGTAATCGCGCCCTTGGCGTCGGTTTGCATATCCACCGCGAATTGCTTCGCGTCCAGCCGTAGCGCCTTGAACATTTTCTTTTGCGACGTGGTGGCGCTTTTGCCCGCCGTCAGCGCCAGCATGAAGTTTTTAATGCCGGTGGCGGCCACATCCTGCTCTACCCCGGTCCCAACCATCGTTGCGCCCAAGGCGGCTATTTCCCCTGCCGCCACACCGGCAATCGAGCCAAGCGGCCCGATTTTCGTCACGACATCGCTGATTTTTTTGGCATTGGCCGGCCCGGTATTGCCAAGGTAATTAATCTTGTCGGCAAGGGTGGCCACTTCTTTCTGATTCATCTTGAAAGACGTGCGCCACTTAGCCATCATTTCCCCGGACTCTGACGCGCTCAAATCAAACGCGACGCCCATTTTTACCGCGTCCTCTGCAAACTGCTTGAGCGCCGACTTCTCGATACCGCTTTGCCCGCCCGCCGCGACAATCGCGGCGATGTCCTTGGCCGCCATCGGCAAGCGCTTGGACATTTCCACCACGTCCTTAGACATCTCCGCGAATTGCTGCGGCGTATCGAAATCCACGACTTTCTTAACGTCCGCCATCGCGGACTCAAAATCTATCGCGGACTTAGCCGCGCCAACCAAAGGGGCGGCAAACGCGGCCGCCCCCATCAGGTTGATATCGCCCATGCCGCTTTTTCTTAGGCTTTTCCTGAAAGACGCGATGCGCCCGCGCATTCCGTCCAACATTGGCGACAATTTATCGACGCCGGTAATCAGCGCCTTGAGCTGGAACTTATCCGACATACTCCCTCCGTCTACCCCTGCCTCAGCTCATTGATGCGCGCCGCATGCGCTAGCCGCCGGACAATCACGTCCAGCGGCCAGGCCTCCACATCATCCGGATTGACCCGCCACCACGCGGCCAGGTCGTGGCAAACCCGGTCCAGATCGTCTAGGGTTTGGACTCCGGCTTCATAAAAAAACCAACCATCGCCCAGCACAGTTCATTGAAATCATGCAGCGCGATTTGATCCACCGACGACGGCGGAATGCTCGCCGACTTCGCGATATAGCGCGCGCACCATTGCGGCAGCGGCTGTGGCGTGCCGTCATCGCTCACGCGGTACGGCAGCATGCCAATTTCTTGCACCTGCCGATTCGTCGGCTGCGACAGAGACAAAACCATCAGGGTTTCGCCGTGCGCCTCAATCGACGCGGACAACTGATATTCTTTTACAGCCATTTTCCATTTGCTCCTTCAAACTCGAATTTCACTTTGCCATCTTCCGCGTTGTACGCCGCCCGGTTTTTCAGCCAAGCGCCAGACAACACATAAGTCATTCCGTTAGCCAACTCCGACGTAATCGTCATGGAGTCGCCCTCCACGATTTTTTTTATCGGGAAGCCCGGCGGCAAAACCGCCTCGACATTGACGTAAGGCAATCCGTCCTTTTCGGTGTAATAATTGCCCGCGGACGTTGCCACGCCTTCGCGCTCCTTATCCGTCAGCGGCACCTCATGACCGCCCGTCACGGACAACTGAACCCCATCCACTTTTACAAAGCTGGTTCCGCCGACTTTGCGTCCCGCCATAAAAACCCCCTATAAATGCCGAACGCCCGTTGCCGGGCGCTGGTTTAATACTGCAATCGGAACTGATTCAACACCGCGAACACGCGTAATTGGTTGACGTAATCCGGCGGGAATAGCACGTCCAACCGGTTAGGGTTCAACGCGTTGATTTCCACAATCAAGGCCTCGGCAAAGGCGTCCGTATTTTCGACAACGCCCAAGGCCTCCATCTTGATGTACTCGGCCACCAGCTCCGCCCGGATCATATTGGGCGTAACGATGGCCTGGCCGGCTCCAAAACGCGTGCCATCGCGCGCCAGTTTGTGACGCCCGTACTTGCTCGTCACCAACTGCCGCAGCCGCCGCAACACGTAAGCGCTGGTAAACAGCGTTTCACTATCCAGATAGGACACGTCCGGCTGCCCATAGGCGTTCTTTTGAAACGTCGTTACCGCGCGCTCCACCCGCACCGTTCCATCCGGCCCAGTGGAACTAGTGGCTATGCCGTATTGAAGCAACACATTGCGCTCAGACGCCACAAAGCGACGGCCAGGCCGTGCCGGCAGAATGCCGACCAATTCGCCCGTTTGCGTCGGCCGCGCCGGGTCCAGCTTCAAAAATGCGCCATTGCGCGCGGCGTAGGCGGCGGCGTAGCTCCAGGCCGGGGCCTGCACATCCGCTTCAAAGCCGGCCACCGTCGCATGCTGATCGTTCCGACTCTTGCCAAAGACTTGCAACATCGACACAGTGCCGCGCAGCGCCGCATAGACATGGCCGTACAGCTGGCGCGAATAGCTCCAGCGCCCGCCGTTGTCCGCCATCTCGATCTTGAGCAGATCAAGCGCGCCGGTATCGCTGAAGCCGCTGGCAATGAAGTCGTATTCTTCATCCCCCATCGCTAGTACCGCCCCCACCAGGGACGGCAGGCCGGCACCGCCGGCAAACGCCGCCAACTCCACCGCCACGCCCGGCGGCAAAGCCTCGCCGCCCAGCGTTCCCCTATAGTTCAGGCTCAGCGGGATATCGTTGCCGCCAGCCCCTTTCCAACGGCAAGCCAGCTTGACCGCCGCGCCCGAAACCTCCGCCGTCACCGGCAGACCCGGCGCGGCGTTTATCGCCGCCGCCAGCGCCCCGGCCACAACTGCCGCGCTATCGTTCATACCGGCGACCGCCTGCACCCGCTGCCCGGCCACATACAGGCAAATCACTCCGGCGGCTTGCGCAACGCCCGATAGCGTGACTGTCGCGGTTGCCGCCGCGCCGGCCGGCTCCTCCACCGGCACCGCCCACACTTCGGCGGAGGGATCGTTAGCCAGCGTCGCCTCAACCATGGACGCCAACATCGAACCGCGACCATACATCTCCCAGGCCTGCGCCACGCTATTCACCATCGCGGCCACGCCCAGCAGCGCGCCGCCGGCCGACAGCTTGTGACCGATCAACAGATTGCGCTGATTTTGGCTGAACAGATTGGCCGCGCTATTGTCCATTTCCGCGAAGAACAGCGGCACCCGCTGGTTTTGCGGTATCTGATTAAACGAAATCATTAGCCTTTTCCTTTAGGCTTGGCCTCGGGCGGAGCCGTGCGCTCTATCACGCCCTCCGCTTCACGCCGCAGCCAATATTGGTTTTCCGGCACGTCGCGCCCCTCCAGCGACAACAAATCGCCGCGCTCCGGGTCCGCTATCTCACACCCTCCTACGGGTTTTACAAACATTTCACTCCCTCCCTTCGGGCGGAAACTCCACCCTGAATTCATGCTCAATTCGACCATCCGGCCCATTGCCCGGGTTGATGAAATCGACGCCGCCACTCATGCCCCCAAATTCAACTAGGCGGGGCAATTCCACCTCGGGCCACGTCTCAGCCCCCTCTCCAACGGACAGCACTGGGGCGCCCAACTGCCAGGCCGTCACAAAACGAAACAGGTAGTAGGCGCGCGCCCGATCCACCTTCACCACGTCGGAACCTCGATATTCCAGCGGCTCGTAACGCTCGCCCGGACTCCACCCCGCCAGCGCTCGCAGCAGTTCGGCGCGCACCTGGCCAACCGTCGCTGCCGCCGTCTGCCCCGGCTCGTCCACATTCGCAACGATGGCGAGAATGTGAAGCTCGTCCACCACGTCCTGCATCACCCCGGTTTGCAACCGGTTAGGCTCGGCGTCATCGCCGGCAAAAATGGCCGACGCGGACGGGACGGGAAGCTCCAGCCCCTCCAACACCGCATCAAGATCAAGCCCCGCCCCAACACGGCGAGCAAACAAAGGGCAGTGCTCCCGCAGATGCGCAACAACCGCGTTGATATCCATTTCCAGCACCCATAAAAAAACCCCGCCGAAGCGGGGTTTGATTAACAACAGCCTAATTTATGCTGTGGCCTTGATGGCCTCCTCGATATTGATTGATGCAGGCAACGGCAAGGGCATCTCCTTCAAGTGGCCCGCTGACGGCAAGCGCTCCAAATCCTGGCGCGCAGAGCCATTAACGGCCAGGTACTCGCCCTCTTTCAACACCCACAGACGAACCGCCGACTCGCCGCCCAGCTGTCGGTTTTTACAACCGATAAAGACATACCCATCCAACACTTCGGATTTGCACACCACCGCACCAGAAGGGAAGACCTTGCCGTTCAGATACGCCAAGGTCAGCTTATCGACTTCCTCCATGGACGCCTTGGAAACGGCCGGGGCCTCAGAGGGAGGAACGGCCTGCGCCGGAGCGCTTGCCTGACCCATCGGTATCGGCTTAGAAGTTTTATCCCCAAAGACGAGGAACAACAGCACAGGAACCACAGACAGAATTACAAACCACTTCACTAGCGCCTTCACCCAACACCTCTTACGTTATATCGAAAACGGATAATCTTACTTTGGCTGCAATGATCTTTGCAAAGCCGCCGCCAGAATTTGCTTGATCTTGGGGGCGCTATCCTCCAGCGCATCGACGATATAGTTTGCTCGCGGCGCGATGCGCCAGGGGCCGGACGCGGCTTGCTTTTTATGCCCCTTACCCCGCTTCGCGGCACGGCGGACACCGTAATGCAGAAATGCGGGGTAATACTCGGAACTGCCAGAGGGCATATTGGGCATGACTTTAGTCATGAAGCCGGAGCGGCTGACGCGGTATTGAATTGCATGCACCAGGCGGCCAGTCCGATTGCGCGGATAGGCTCCTTGCCCACGAGCCAACGCGACATTCATCTGAGCTTTGCTCGTCACCAGCTTGCCCACCCGCCGCATGCCGGCCCGAACCTTGCTCTTGTCAAAATCGATGCGGTCAAACTGGTCAAAGCCTTCTATATGCAAATAGAAGCCGTCATTTGCCATGGCCCAACTCCTCGCACTGGTACAGCATATAATCCCCCCCCGCCAACTCAAGCACCCGCTTTACCCGATAGACCGCCATACCATGGACCACCTCCCAGCCGTCTCCGATCCGCAAACTCCGGCGGCGACGAATGGTGAATTCGTGAGTGAGCGCGTCCCCCGTCTGCACCGAACTGGAGTAAACAGACGGGGAGGTGTTTTGTTTGCGCGCCCAGGTCCGCAGCTCGTCCGCATGACTGCGCTCAATGCCAAACGCCCCGGCTGCGGCATCAATGCAGCGGCGAAACGTCACCCGCTTATCCAACTGCCCGGAACGGGGGACGGTCGTCATAGCCGCTCTCCGGAACGGTACGGGTCCAGCAAGCCATCAACAAAGCCGCGCGGCAGTGCGGCCAGCTGCTCCCGCCCTTGCGTGAGCACCGCCTCGCGGTTTGCGTAGGCCGTCGCCACCCTCAACAGCAGCCAGTTTTGCACCCCTTGGGGCACTTGCTCCGGCGTGCGCCACGCGCCGCAGCGGTAGCGCACGCGCACCGCTGCCGCGCCGGCCGGCCTGGCGCAGATCACGCGCCGCCCGCGCTCTAACCACCAGTCCTCGGCAATCGGCATTTCTTCGCCACGCCGCCCCAACGCCACCACGCTTTCAACGCCGATCACGTCCGGCCGCAGTTTGACCACGCCGTCCGCGCCGTAGACCGTGCGTTCCCACACTTGCGGCAGAATCGGCCGCCCTATTTCCAACTCGGCCAACGCCGTCGCCGCGCCCAGGTAGACGCGCAAAAGCGCGTCCTCCTCGGTTAAGTCGTCGTCGATCTTGCATTGCTGACGCATCAGGGCCAGATCATCGAAAAGCGGCGGCGGGGGCGTTATCAAGACTTCATCCATGACGCCCCTTTCGCTTACTTCTTGGCCGCGCCGATCTTCATCAGCTTGATGGCGTTGGAGTCCATCACGCCGCCGCCCACGCGCTTGGTGGTGTAGAAGCCGACATAGGGCTTATTGCTGAACGGATCGCGCAAGACGCGAACGCCGCGAACGTCGGCGATGGTGTAGCCGCGCTTGAAATCGCCGAAGGCGATAGCCAGCGCATCCGCAGCTACCAAGGGCATATCGTCGTTTTCGGAAATCGGCTTGTTCAGCAGCGTGGACACCTCGCCCGCATCGAGGCCCGGCTTCCACAGATAGTTGCCCTCACCGTCCTTCAGCTTACGAATCGCCGGCAGCGTCAGGCCGTTCAGAACAAACGTGCCGTTGCGGCGATAGCCGCGCTTGAGGCTGTAAATCAGATCAAGCAGGGCGTCCGCCGTCAGCGCCGCCGCTGCGCCGGAACTCACATATTGCAGCGTCCCCAGCTTACGCTTGTCGTCCGTCTCGTCGCTTACATCGTAGGACAGAAAGCCCTTAGCCTTTTTCTCGCCATTGCCGCCCGTAAAGGCAGCGTTTTCCTGTTCGGAAAACTCAATAGCCACCTCTCCGGCCAGCCAGGCCTCAGCATCGAAAAACACGTCATCCAGCATTTTTTGCGTAGCTTCAGGATTGGCGTACAACTCGCCAAAAAACGGCGCCACCTGAGCCAGTTGCGGCGTACCGGTGGCCGGGCGCGGGTCCGTCTCACCAACCCAGCCGCCCTTTGCCTTGCCGGTATTGATGAGGCGCTTGTACTCCTCATTACCAACCGGGATGACATTGCAAATGTCGCGCATCGGCACGTCGCGGCGTTCCAACTGGATGATGTTGCGGTCCAGCTCTTCCGGCACCGCATAACCGCCGTCCGGGTCAGCCCCCAGGCTCAAGGCCTTGGCCTCCAGTTCGGCCAGACCATCGTCAACGCCCTTGCGCATGAAGCGGCCAAAGGCCTGCTTGTGCTCGACTTGATCGCCACTCAGCTCGCCATTGCCGCCCAGGCCGCCGCGCGCGGCCTTCTTGCTCAAGTCGTCTATGGAGCGCTTGACGCTCTCCAGCTCGGAGATTGCCTTGTCCACATTTGCCAGCTTGGCCTCAAGGTCGCCAGTCGTAAGCCCCTTCTCAACACGCTTCAGGCGCTCATCATTGGTTTTTTTGAATTCTTCAAACGCGCCGCCCAGGTTTTGAACCAGTTCTTTCACTTCCATGTTATTTACTCCGCATACTGTTAATGAGCGCCTGAATGGCGTTTTTGGTTTCCGCGCTATCGCGGCTCTTGATTCCCGTCAGCCGGGCCTGTTCGTTCGACGGCATGGTGACGGGGGAGACTTCCCACAGATCCACTTGCTTCAGGGTTCGCACGTCCGTTACCCGGTCGTAGCTGTCCTCTCGCGTCACATAGCCGATGGACAGGCCGGACACCGCGTCGATTTTCATCAGCTCGTACACCTCCGCCCCACGCTGGACTTTTTGAGACAGCCGGCCCTCTACGTACAAGCCCACATCGTCCTCGCGCATCACCGTCCAAACGCCGATAGGCTCATCAAGCTTGTGATGCCACAGCAGCGAGGGCAGCCGCTTCTTTGCCGCCCACGCCGCCAGCGAAGCGGAAAACGCACCCTTGGCGACAATGTCGCCGTGGCTGTCCACCACCCCGAACACGCTTGCATAGCCAGAAAAAAAGCCGTCATCGTTGACGGCTTTGATTTCCAGGCTGAAGCTCTTATGATCCAGCGCCACTACCTCCCCCTTTCCTGATTGCCGCTTCACGCGCCATATCGACAGGCACCATATTCAGCGGCACAAAACGCATATCTCCGCCCTCATACGTGTCCATGTCCTCCATCTCCAAAATGTCGTTTGCCGACAGCGCCCCCACGCCATGCAAACTCCGGTAAAACTCGCCCCGCGTCTTGGTGTCGCCGCGCAGCAGGTTGTTAAACAGGAAAGATGCATAGAAGTCCTGGCGCTCTTGCTCCGTCAGCACATCGCGCGCAAGCGCCTGCTCCCAGCGCAACGCCCATGGGAGCAAGGTATCCGTCACATATTCTTGGGACTGGTTTTCGATATTGGAAAACGTGGCCTTGTCCATGATGCCGACCTTGTGCGGCGGCATGCGGTAGAGCCTGGCCACCTCCTCACCCTGATACTTGCGCGTCTCAAGAAACTGCAAGTCGCTCAGCTTCAGACCCAGGGATTCCCACACTAGCCCCTCCTCCAGAATGACGGGGGCGTCGGCATTCTCCAGCCCGCCGTTTTCACGCCAGGACTCTTGCAGCCGCTTAAACGCCGGGTCCGACAACTTGCCCGGATGCTTCAACACACCCGGCCCCGTCACCCTGCCGCCGAACATGCGGGAGCCGTGTTCCTCCGCCGCCAGGGCCAGGCCGAAGGCTTCGCGGGCGTACTCTATCGGCGTCACTCCCACCACGCCGTCCAGCGTCAGGCCTCGCAGGTGCAACACGTCCGGCGGGTCTAGCTGGACCACCCGACCGCGGCTATCGGCATAGCCATAGCTCAACTCGAAATTTTCCAGCTGCTTCACCCGCATTCGGCCAGTTTGCAAGGGCAACAGCTCCAGCACCCTGCCGCCATAGCCGCGCACGATTCGGGCGTAGCCATTGCCGCGCAGCAACATATGCGCGGTCAGCATCTGGACAAACTCAAACGAGGTTTGCCAGCTATTGGGCGTGGACCGAAGCAAGGGATACAGCGGATGCTTTACCGCGCGCTCTTTGCCGCGCGGCAAGCGCTTGTACAAGTGCAAGGGCAGCTTTGCCATGTCCTCGCTGATGTTGCGGACACATGCAAAGCAAGTGCTAACCCGCATCACCGTGGACGGCGTAACCACCGCGCCAGTTTTAGATGCGTACCCCTTCAAGAACCCCGCCACCAAGGCGGCGTTAGCATCCGCAACGGCGCTCTTTCTCCCGAACGGCCACATGCTTTTGAAACTCAGGCTCATAGCGTTCTCAATCCCCCTTCTTCGTAGACAGAGGCCTCATCCTCGATATGCGCCACCGCCCGGCTTGCCGCCATCGTTAAGGCCACAATCGGATCAATGCGACCTTGTGAGCGCTTTTTGTCCGGCTTGCAGTTTTCATTGCTATCCAACAGCAACGTCACATTGCCGGCGCACCACTGCAAAACCGGATTGCCGCCATGCCGCAAACACCGGCTATACACCAAGCGCTCAAGCTGCTTTGCGCCAGGGGACAAACCGCCAAAGGTTTGCGGGATTTTGACCATCGGTATTTCCTTCTCCAGCAACTTGTTAGAAACCTGCTGCGCGTTCCAGCCATCGAACGCCACTTCTTGCAAGTCGTAATCAAGCGCCGCCTGCTCAATGACTTCCATCACCGGGTCATAATCCGTGACATCCCCTGGCGTCACGGTCAGAAAACCACGCTTCGCCCAGGCCTTGTAATCGCTGCCGCCATCCTGCTCCGCCGCGTCCACCTTGGCGTGCGGCACCCAGCACCAGGCCAACACATACCAATCGCCTCCCTCGTCCCCATCCTCCGGAGGGAACAGCAAAACGAAAGCGGTAATGTCGCGCGTGGACGCCAGGTCCAAGCCGCCAAAACAGCGCCGACCCTTGAGCATTTCCGGGTCAAACTTCTTGCCGCCTTTGCGCCACACCTCCATGTCAAACCAGCTGAGCGCATCGCCAACAAAGACGTTCAAGTCTTTGGTCAAGAAGTTTGCGCGGGCACTCGGCAAGACCTTGGCCATGCTGGCGTTTGAATGCATGTATTCATGCCGCTTGGCGGAGCCTAACGAGGGATTCGCCTTGACCCAGACAGCAGGGTCAAACGGGTCGTCCCCTTCGTCTATCGTGTAAACGACGCCGAAAAACGAGTCATCCTCGATTTCGCCGCGTAGGACTTTGACAAGGTAGGTCCGAATCTCCACGCAAATACCAGTCAGGATGAAACCCGCCGTGGTAATTGCGTTGATAAGCGGCTGCGCCCTCGCGCCCAGGGCCGACACCATCACGTCCCACACTTCACGGGTTTTATGCGCGTGCAGCTCATCGACAAAGCAGGCATATGGGTTCAAGCCGTCCAGACTCTCGGCATTGGCCGGCAAGGGCTTGCAGACCGATTCGCCTAACATCATTTTTTCTTGATTCGCACCGTCAAACACCCGGATCGACCGGGCCAGGCCTGGCGAGCGCTTGCGCCAACGCTTCACGTTGTCGAATGCCGGCTTGAAAACCGACATCGCCTGTTCGCGCGTCGTCGCAATCGTGTACACCTCCGCGCCACCCTCGCCGTCCATCATCCAGAGGTATGCAGCAATGGGAGACATCCACGTTGACTTACCATTCTTACGCGCAACTTCTTCGTACCCGGTACGGAAGCGCCTCAGCCCGTTTGCCTTGCGCCGCCAGCCGATAAGTACCGCAGTCCAAAACAACTGCCAGCCATCCAGCAACAAGGGCTTGCCGGCCAGCGGCCCCTTGATGTGAACGAAGCGGGTTTGCACAAAGTCTATGCAGTGCCAGGCATGCGCCGGGCTAAAAAAAAGACCGCGTTTCGCGGCCTGCTGCAAATCCCGGTAATGTCGCTCGACTGCCAGCATTGTGAGCTGGCCAACCACTATTTCACCCCGTAGGACTGGCACCCCATACACCCGGTCCCACTCCTGCCACTCCTCCTCTGGCGGAATCAGCCGTAGCCGGCTGACGGGTGGCTTCTTCCGTGATTTAGCATTTCGTCGAACAGATCGTCTTGCGGCGCTTTGTCCCCCATCTTCGCCTTGACCGCCGCCACGGATGGAATCGTTAGACATGACTCCGGAAGCCATTTCAACAAATCCCCCTTAAGCTGCTTCACTACATAGAAGGCCGCATGCGGCTGCTGGTGGCCATTCGGCGATGTGACAAAGTACGTCTTGTGTTTCTCCTCAAATTCGGACAGCTTGATTTCCGCATCCAGCCAGCGAATATAGGTTTTGGAGATAACGCTTACCGCAAGCCCCGCCGTCAGATGCTCCAAGCCCGCCTCTCGCAGATTCGAACAGATGTAATCCCACACCTTCCGCTCGCGCGGTGTCAGCTGCGCACCCGGCGGCGGCGGCGGACTTTTCAAATCTTGCTTACCAACCGGCAATTTGCCGCCACCCCCCGCGCCACCCTGAACCACCGTAAACGGCGGCCTTGTATCGCTCATTGCGCCCCTCCAGGGCGTTCGCCCATGAAAAAAGCCCCCGAAGCGTCCTAAAACGCTTCAGAGGCTCTCTATTCTTAACCCCCCCCTCTCCAAAAACAGGAGGCCATAAAAATGCGCGGCTAGGCACGCGGTCAGGACCGAATGCCGCCAGACTTTCAACCCACCCCCACCCCTGGCCGGGGGCCATCTCGCCCCCCGCCACTC
>NZ_JAAOMA010000048.1:0-34270 GCF_011602385.1 Chromobacterium fluminis
CCGGCGGCGTTCTGGCCCCAGAACCTCGATGGAGGATTTGTTAGTGTGAGTCATAAACACAGTCGTATGCCTATCCCTTAGTTTAAGGGGGAAACGGTGTCCTGTGTTTCAGGGGGCTCGTCCAGTGATGCTGGCAATCTTACTTCTTTTTATAGGGACGGCCATTAGCATGCATCAGAAAGACTTTCGCTGGTTATCACGATTTGGTGCGCTTATTGGCTGCGTGGGCATTGTCATTATATCTAGGCCGTACATTCTAGGGGAAAAACCTGCGATTGACGTAAATAAGGAGGTGACCGGGAAAAGCGACCTTGATCCGGAGCACTATAGAATATTGGGCATACCCATTCCAAACTATGTTGATCAATATTTAAGATCAAAAAATGCAGTAGGCTTCTTGGGGCCGATAGTCTGTTTTTTTGGTGCAATCATCAATGCATTTGCAGATTTAATTAATTTGAACTAAAAATCGGCATGCCATTATTTACTTACCATTCTCTATCCAGCCAATGCCTTTTTCCGGGCAGAGAATAATTAACTTCTTATACCACGCCATATCAGGCGTGGACTCACCAAAAGAAAAGCTTCCCTCGCTTACGTAGAAGCATTGATCACCCTTTTTTACTTGGAAGCTTGCATTTTTTAAATCGGAAAATTCATACACCGAAGTCGGCTCCACGCTCATGACTTCAAATTTTTTTAGTTCCAAGCGCTCCCCCCAAAAACTGGGCGGCTGGCTCAAAAAATAGATTGACGTAACTGCGATGGAAATCGCAGCCACAATCAAATTAACAAGCAAGGATTTTTTCATTTCTTAGGGTAGAGTTCTTTTTTAACTGCCCGATTGGATTTTTCGATAACAGCAAGCAATTCGGCAGGGGCTACTGGAAAAGGAATCCACCTAGGATCGTGGGCCAATATATTGACCAGCTCCAAAGCATCAGCGACATTGGACGAGCAGCTATTGCTGAGCAGGCTATATGACGTTCCGTCCGGATGCTTGCGCTTGAACTCCCGATCAACATTTATTCGCCGCTCCAATTCGGTTTTTACAATGTCCTTCTCTCTCGTTGAAACAGAGAGATACACCCCCACATTGTCGCGCCAACGGTTGCCGTTGACATTGATAGTGTCGTTTGCCCTCTGAACAACTCCGCCGTTCAGGTAGGTATTCTTGTCGGTTTTCACATACTCTTCATGCGCCCGGCTATAGACCTGGCCATCAATGACAATGGCGGCATGCCCCCATTGAGACCCCATGCTGCGCATCCTAGAGTCGCTGATGATAACCTCGATTAGCTCCCGTTTTAACAGCACCTTTTTGAGTTCATCATTGGTGGTCGGCGTTGACGTATGTTTTCTTACCAGGAACAGGTCTTTCCCTCCTGGTGACTTGATGGTTTGACTAGCGTTTTCCCCTGCCACGGTCAGCCCTCCAAGAAGATGCTGAGCTCTTCCGACTCAACGGTAGCTTTTGTAAGATGGGTGTGTCCTTCATCGTCGGTGACACCATGCTCGACTTTTCCATCCGCTCTCACAATGGCGTATTGATGATTTGCGAGGGGCAAGCCAGACGACTCGTCCAGAACCTGGAATTTCTCATTGAACATCTGGAGCAAAGCAGCACCAGATGCCGCCAGCGCCATGCCGGCCCCGAGAGCAGGTGAGGCCGAAGCGCTGCTTTCGTAAGATCGGCCTACCTCCGGCATAGTGGAAATCAGCCTTGCACCGCAGCTGACCATGTGACCTTCCAATGCAACCCCTTTGCCGTTCACCGTCCATGATGGATCACATTCGACAATGGTGCAGTTCGTATGTCCCTGTCTCGGACAGCTCACGGCATCCCCAAGCAGGGCCACGGGCTTATCAAAGAGGACGGTGCTTGATGTGGCACTGGTGACGACGCCGCCGTGATCAGTTGGGTCCCCCAGGCGGATAACTCGCTTCATTGGCGGTCCTGCAGACAAGTAAACCGTTAATTTTAGATTGCATGCACTTTCCAAGGTACTGGCCTTTGGTTCAAGCAGCCGTTGCCTTGCTAAGCTTGGGGTTTCGATGAAGGCGCAGAAGAGCCCACTATCACGACAAGTGGGCGGAGGATGGGGCAAGGTTGCAGGAAGACTGGCAAAACGCAGCCAGCCCCCGTTAACTCTTGTTAAATCACTACTTATGTGTGCTTGCTGCCGGCGTACGAAGACTGCTCAGCACTTTCTGGTGGTTTAAGCTCAACTGCTAGGACCCCTCCTTGTAAAACAGCTTGGAGATTTTTGAGCATATCAAAGTGGGCTTCTGCTAACGCTGGGTCCGTAGGGAAGTGGGTTACATTCATTTTCAACTCTTCGTTGCCACTCAGCACACTAAACAGTTTTTGTCTCAGAGCCTGCTGTTCAAACTCACTTTGATCATGCGCCTGGGGTTTATAGATACCACGCTTGATATCTACCGTATCAAATGAGTAACCAAGAGGTTTGCCCATTTCAACGAGGAGAGCGGAAAGCAGGTCTGACCCTCTCTCGGCCCAGTGAGCAATGTCGGTTTCGTATCTTGAGAAACCTTGAGATTGATCTAGCCGAGGCGCGTTATTTAGGTGGTCAAGATAGGTACGCCATGCCTCCCGTATCTTCTTAAATTTCTCACCCTTAAACTCCAAGTCTATGGAGTTGAGCGCTTGTACATGCTGTGGTGAAACCGGTGTAGCTCGTGTCGCCATAAGAGACTTGAAAACTGCGAGCTGGTTGTTCTTCTCCTCTCGCATCATTTCCAAATACTTTTGAGCCTGCACCGCAACTACTGGGCCCAAAAATGTTGCAATGATTATTGCCGCCGCATCCCATCCCATTCGTTGTCCCCGTTCGAGTGCTTCGAGATAAGTTAACCTTACTGCGCAACCGCTTTGACGATTGCATCAAGCAAGGTACTGTCGCCTTCTTGGGCTTGCTTGGCTGCTGCCCTCTTCAGGTTCTCGAGGGTGCGGAAGTTTATGTGGTGACACTCCAACAGCATATTCAAAAGTTCAGCAGCGGACCCTGGGTTCTCTTGTCGCCATGCCATGACGGCATTCTTCGCACGATTGCGACGGCCTCGAGCTGCTGTATATGCCGAAATACCCTCATCGCCCAGGGCCCGTGCCTCTTCAGCAGCTTCATGCTCTTTCCAGAAGCGTTCTACGAGATTCCAGTATTGGATCAAAACCTGATTAGGGCCATTAGTAGTGTCAGTCATTTTACATAAACCTCTATTGGGAAATTTGCCTTTGGAGTTTGCATTGTATCATATGCACGAAAAATGTGAATATATTTTTAAAACTGTATCTTTTGCACTTTTCTGGCCTGGCGTTGTGGGTTTGATAGCACATGTGTGGAGTGACACAACGACTGTTGGAACCAACCGAACCCCTTCCTCAATCTTCCCCCACCGCTACAGTTCCACAATACGGCCTATGAACTCTCCAAACCTCTCCCGCGCCATGAATACCGCCGCCGTGGCCACGTCGCGGGCGGCCTGCTCAATGAGGCTGGAGCTGGTCGACGGCAAAGCCCCGGAATGGGTGCAGTTGCTGCCGGCCGGCACATTCAGGGGCCGCGACGGCCGCGGCCCCTGGTTTGCCGACATCCCCGCCATCCTGGACGCGTTTGCCAGTGATCAGCGCGCTGGCATAGAGCCGGTGTTTGATTACGACCACCAAACAATGCTGGTGCAGCAAACCGGGCAGAAGGCGCCGGCTGCGGGCTGGGTCAAGGAATTACAGGAGCGGAACGAGGAAGTTTGGGGGCGGGTCGAGTGGACCGCCGCCGCCGCCGAACGGATTGAGAAAAAGGAGTGGCGATACTCGTCCCCGGTATTCGATTTCCACCCTAACGGCCGCGTGGTTTTTATTGTCTCGGTCGGCCTCAACAACACCCCCAACCTGTTTTTGCGTGCCCTCAACGCCCTTACACATGGAGTCACCAACGTGGACCTGAACGAATTGCTGGAACCGCTGGGCCTGCCGGCCACCGCGGACAAAACGGCGGTATTGGAAGCGATCAAGGTGCTGAAAGCGTCTGGTACGGACCTTCAGACCGCGCTCAACAGCCTGCGCCAAGCCACCGGCGCCGACGCCACCGCCACGCTGCAAACCGTCGCCAACAGCGTGCTGACCGGGTTTGTGCCCAAAGCCGAGTACGAGCGCGTCGCCAATGCGCTGGCCCAGCAGCAAGCCGGGGCGAAGGACAGCGAAATAGACCAAGTGCTGGACGCGGCCATCCAGGCCGGCAAGATCGCCCCGGCCAGCCGCGGCTATTTCCGCGCCCAGTGCGCGGCCGACATGACGGCGTTCCGCCAGTTCGTCGCCAGTGCTCCGGTTATCGCCGCCGCGGCCGATGCGCAACGCGCCGCCAATGCCAAAGGCGACAACGGCCATCACGGCGGCGACAACTCGCTGATCGCCGACGCCAAAGCCCGCGCTGCACAGAAATAAGGAAATCCCATGGCAACCATCACCGAACAAATCAAGCCGCAAATCCCGCTGCAGGGCGAACCCGGACTGTCCCAGGAAAGCGTTCTCGTCGGCCCGGCCGCGCTGGTCGCCGGCACCCTGCTGGGTGTGGACAAACTGGATGACGAGCTGGCCATCCCCTGGCTCAATGCGGCGGACCCGCTGCCGCCCTTCATTGTCGGCGTGGTGCGGACCCCGCTGCCCGTGGCCGCGGCCGGCATCACCCAGCGGCCGGCTAATATCGTCGCCGGCAACTGCCTGTTAGCGCTTGACACCCTGCCTGTGTTGCGCGATGCAAAAGCCGGCGCCCCGGCCAAATACCGCCAGGCAGTGCGCATGTTGTCCGCGCGCGGCGCCCGGATCGTCGAACGCAGTTAATCCAAGGACACCCAATGATCAATATCGCAGATATCTTGCAAGACCCGGCGTTCAGCGTCGCCAGTCTGACCGAGTCCATCAAATTGCTGCCCAACACCTACAGCAAAGTGGGCAAGAGCGGCATTTTCAAACAGGAGGGCATCAATACCCGCACTGTGGCGTTGGAGTACGCCAACGGCCAGCTGCATTTGCTGGGACCGAAGGAACTAGGCGAACCGGGTAGCCGCACCCAACAGAGGGGCCGCAAAATTCGCACCTTCCTAGTGCCTCATGTGCCGCATGACGACACTATTCTGGCCGGCAATTTGATTGGCAGTCGGGCGATGGGCTCCACCGATCCGGTGCGTGATGTCGCATCAGTCGTCAATGACAAATTGCAGGAGATGAAGGCGCGCCACGACATCACCCATGAATGGATGATGCTGGGGGCGGTTAAGGGCGAGATATTGGATGGTGACGGGAACCTGTTGTACGACCTGTACAAAGAGTTCGAGATTTCCAAAACCACGTTTGAATTCGACCTCAAAAACCCCAAGTTCGACGTAAAACAGCAGTGCATAAGCGTATGCCGCCACATTGAAGAGAACCTGCTGGGCGACACCTACACTCAGCCCATGGCGTGGGTTGATTCGGTGTATTTCGATGCGTTCACCAGCCATCCCAATGTAGAGAAAGCCTTCCTGGGATGGTCGGCGGCGCAGGAGGCTATCGGCGGCGATACCCGCAACGGCTTCAAATTTGGTGGGCTCACATTAGTTGAATACAACGGGACCGTGCCGGACAGCAGCGGCCGGCCGCAGAAACTGATTGAGAAAGGATGCGGTCACGCGCTGCCGCTTGGGACGATGAATTCATTCCGAGCCTATGATGCACCGGGCGATTTTCTCGAAGCGGTCGGCACCAAAGGGGAACCGTACTACGCCAAAATCAAAAATAAGGACTTTGACCGCGGTGTCGATATGCACACCCAATCCAACCGGCTGCCGCTGTGTCTCCGTCCCGGAGTCCTAGCGGAACTGAGGATGAAGGCCATTTAGCAGTAGAGAGACGGCGACCGGCGGCGTGCGCTAACACGTCGCCGGCCAGCTGACCCGCAGAAACCCCTGCAAGCCAGCCCAAGACCGCCACTTTCTGGCCAGAAAGCCGGCCCAGTCTACCGGGTTTCATGAAACTTGCAGCATGAACATCATCTATTCGAAGGAAATTCGCTGCGGCCAATGCGGCCGCAAACTCGCCGAAGGCGCCTACCTCACCCTCAATATCAAATGTCCGCGCTGCCGGACTTTGAATCACTTCCAGGCCAAGAGCCATCCCGATGAGCGCCATGAGCGTCCAGCCACATAAAGGACCACCATGCATGGCCAGCTCCAAAAACCAACCGTCGGCAGCCTCTTTGCCGGCATCGGCGGCTTCGATATCGGATTCGAAAACGCCGGATTCCAAACCGCCTGGCAGGTCGAAATCAACCCCGTCTGCCGCGCCGTCCTCGCCGACCGCTTCCCCCAGGCTCTCCAGTTCAACGATGTCCGCGCCGTCCACGCCGGCCAACTGCCCCGCGTCGACGTCATCGTCGGTGGCTTCCCCTGTCAGGACCTTTCCACCATGGGAAAACGGCAAGGGTTGGCCGGCGAGCGCTCCGGGCTATTCTACGAAGTCGTCCGGCTGGCTCGCGAGCTTCAACCCCGTTGGCTGGTCCTCGAAAACGTCACAGGTTTGCTCTCTTGCAACCATGGCGAGGACTTCCAAACAGTCATTTCGACGCTTGCCGAATGCGGGTATCTGGGATGCTGGCGAGTGCTTAATGCTCAATATTTCGGAGTCCCCACAAAGCGCCGTCGGGTTTTCATTGTCGCCGGTTTTCACGAGCATCCCCCCGTTGAGCTGCTGGTTGACGCCGCGCCAGTGGGAGCTGTACATGGCACGGCGGAAACGGGATACCAGGAGCGACCTTTTGCTACATTACTTGCCGGCTCAGCGGCCGCTCAAATTGATATCGGCGGTGCGAGCCTCGTCGTTGAGTCAAACGGATGGGATCAGATGGTTGAGCGGGCCCGAGCGTCTACGGATCATGGGTTTCTCCTCGGACTGGATGAGGCCAACTTTGCAGAAACTCGGGCTGCCGGAAACGCCGTTGTGCCGCAAGTCGTGGAGTGGGTCGCCAAGCACTTGAGACCCACATTCCAAACTGCTAGGCTCGACTGAAACAAAGATAATCCGGACGGGGGTTAGCTGGGTGCGTTCATGTCGCTGCAAGAATTTTTCCACCGCTACCAGGCGCAATTCTCCGCGCTCAACACCGACGGGTTGGTCGAGTTGTTCGCCGTTCCGTTCACCGCGATTTTTCACGGTGAACTGACCGTCTGGACTGACCGAGACAACCTGAGAGAGACCGTAGCCTGCCTGCTGGCCTGGTATCGCCGCCAGGGTTTTCTGTCCGCAACGCATACTCTGGCCGATGTTCTGCCGATGGGGCCGGATGCGGCCACCGCCGTTGTGGAGTGGACCGTTTCCCATTCCTGCACGGGATTGTGGCGTGATCAAACCGGCTATCATTTGCAGCGTGTTAACGGCGAATGGCGGGTGTACGGTTTGATCCAGTATTGACCGGCAGCCGGCAGCTGCCGAACCCCTTCCTGCCTGTTTCCCTCTGACCATGCCCGCACAATGCGGGCATGACTGCATCCAGCCCCTACATCACCGCGGCAGACCTGGAGGCCCGTTTCGGCCGCGGCTTCCTGCTGAACGCGACCGACCCGACCAATACCGGCGAAATCGACGCGGACAAGGTGGCGCAGGCCATCGCCGACGCCACCAGCCTGATTAATAGCTACGTCGGCAAACGCTATCTGCTGCCGGTGCCCACCGTGCCCGACGCATTGCAGCGCATCGCCGCAGACCTGGTCCGCTATTTCCTGTTCGACAGCCCCAGCGACGACATCGCCAAGCGCCATGACGCGGCCCAACGCTGGCTGCGCGACGTGTCCAGCGGCGTGGTTTCGCTCGGCCTGCCGGAAGCGCTGGCGCCGGCCAGTGCCGTCGGCGCGGTAGTGGTCGACGGCCCGCCGCGGTTGTTCAGCCGCAAAACCATGGAGAACTACTGATGCGCTCCAATCACCCGGAGGAGCGCCCCAATCACCTGGCCATGGGCGCTCACCTGGTGGCGCGGCTGCGCGCCGAAATCAACAGCGTGCGGCAGATTGAACAGCGCGGCGAAATGGACGACTTGGTCAACGGCAATCAAATCTCACCGGCGCTGTACGTGATCTATCAGCGCGACCTGCTGCCGAGTGATAGCCAATCGGCCGACGCGAACAACCTCATTCAGCAATGCTGGCTGGTGGTCACTGTGATGCAGGGCAATCGCGCCGACGCGTTCGACAAAGCCGGCCAGCTGCTGGCCAGGGTGCGCGCCGCGGTGCTGGGATGGACCCCTGATTTTTCCCTCTACGGCGTACTGAAGGCGGCCACGCCGCCGCCAGCGCTGTACGAAAACAGCCACGGCTATTACCCACTGCTGTTCGTCACCGATTTTTACGCATGAGAGGAGTTCACATGGCCGGGCCATCCGCCCCGAAACAAAGCGTGCGCCTGGTCCAGGCCCACAAAAACGCTGGCACCGAGCTGTCCGCCGGCTCGGTGTTGACCGTGTCGGCGTCCACCGCGGACTGGCTGATCCGTCAGGGCATTGCGAAGCCGGACAACGGCCCGGCAACGCCTAAACCGCAAACGCCCAAACCTACGCAGGAGAACGAGCAATGAGTTATGTACCCTATGAAGCGCCGGGCGAAGACAAAAAAACCTTCGCCGTCAACGGACAGTTTTTCTGGTCGATTTATGGCGAGGACAAATTCGAACCGTTCGCCATGGTCGACAAGGCCGAAATCACCATCAGCGAGGAGACCGAGGAGCTGCCGAACGCGTTTACCGGCAACGGCAATTTCGACAAGTTGACCCGCGTGAAATCCCTGGTGATGGATTTCAACGTGCAGCAATTCTCGCCCGGCGTGCTAGCCGAACTGACCCAGGGCGCATTCTCCAGCCGCGAAGCCAAGACGGTTAGCGACGAGGTCCACCTCGCATACAAAGGGGCCGTGATGCGTATTGAGCACGTCGGCGGCAGCGACTACCAGCTCAGCGACGAGACCGGCGCTAAAGCCTACAAGGCCGGCCTCGACTATTTCCCCACCCCGGCCGGGCCGATCCCGCTGCCCGGCGGCGCCATCACCGACGGCAGCAAGGTCAAGCTCAGTTACAAAACCGGCGAGGCCGACGTCATCGAATGGCTGGCCGGCAGCCGCCGCGAACGCTCGCTGATGTTCCAGGGCGTCAACCGGGCCAATAACAAAACGGCCGTGGTGGAATTGTTCCGCGGCAAATTCGGTTTCGCCGACAAGGTGTCGCTGCTCGACAAGGGCTTCCGCTCCAGCGGAGTCAAATTCGAGTGCCTAGAGGACCCGCGCCAGACCGGCGACAAGGTCAGCCGCTGGATACGCGAGACCTACCTCAAATAAGCCTGCGGGCGCGCCGGCCGCGCCCTGGAGACCCCCATGCGTATTCAAAAAACCCTTCACATCGGCGAACACCAGGTCACGGTCCAGGAACTGACCGTCAGCGACATTCGCGGCCTGCTTGTGACGTCCCTGGTCGGCCAGGCCATCGCAGAGGATGGCGACCAGCAAGCCGATCTGATCATGCGCAACGCGCTGCTTGCAGACCTGACCCTGGACGAACTGGCGGCGATGACGAATTTGTCGCCGGCCGGGCTGGACGGTTTTAGCCAGTCAGAGCTGCAGCAACTGGTGGACGCCTGCCGGGACCTGAACCCGCTTTTTTTCGGGATGCGAGCGCGGCTCGCAGCGGCGAGGCAGCAGGCGGAAATGGAGGCCATCGCCGCGATGACGTGGCCCAGCAGCTAGACGAGCTGGAAACCCTGCTGGCCCGCATCATCGGATGCGGGCACCCTAACGCCGCCTGTTACGCCTGGCGTTTTTTCCTGACTGTGATTAACGACCTGATCAAGGGCAGCAAGGCATGAACGCCAAAGTGCTGGAGTATTTGATTCGCGGTAACAGCAACGATTTCGTTGCCGCGGTCGGTTTGGCCAAAACCACCCACCAGCAAGCCATCGAGAACATGGCCGCCGCGGCGCGGCGGCTGGAGCTGTTCGGCCAGGCTCAAGCCGATGCAAAACAGACCGCCAGCGCGTTTTTCAAACTCAAGGCAGAGACGGCGGCCTACCAGGTGGCGCTGGCGGCCGCGCGCGGCCCGCTGGCCGCGTTCCAGGATGGGATGGCGCAGACTCAGACGGCGGCTCAACAGAACGCATCGGCCGTTAAGCAGCAAAAGCTCGAACTGCGCGAGCTGCAGGTCGCGCAGCGGGCCGCAGCCCAAGAATACGCGGCGACACGCAAAGAGGCGCTGGCCGCCGGCGGCAGCGCCGAGCAGTATGCCGGCGAACTGGCACGCACCCGCCGCCAGCTCGACAGCACCACTGTGGCCGTCGAGGCGATGCAGCGCCGCGTCGCCACCTCGGGCAGCGAGTACGCCAACCAGCAGGCGGCGCTGGAGCGTTACCGCGCCGGCCTGGCCAACGCTCAGCGGCCGGTGCAGGAGCTGGAAGCCCAGGTGCGCAAATCGGAGCAAGCGCAGCAGCGCGCCGGCGTGCAAATGCGCAACCAGATCGTTTCTCTGAACGCGATGCGCGACAGCTTGAGCGCAGCCGGCGTCGATACCCGCAATCTGGCCGGCGAGCAGACCGCGCTGAACGGCCGCATGGAGGCCGCCAACAAAGCGCAGCGGCTGGCCGCCGCCGAGCGCACATTGGGCCTGGTGCAGACCCGCCAGGCGACGATGGCCATTGCCGAGCTGGAGCGCGCTTACCGAGTGATGGCCAGCTCCGGCCGCTACAGCAGCCAGCAGCTGGAACAGGCCGCCGAGCAGCTGAAAAAGAAGATTGTCGAACTCCAAAAACAGGCCAGCCAGGGCGTCAATCTGACCCTCAACCAGCCGCCGCCCAGCACCAGCAGCGCCGGCGACATGGTACGGCGCGCCACTGCCGGCATTGGCGCGGCCGCCATCGTGCGCGAGGCCACGCAGCGGACTCTGGAATACGGCACCGCCATTGCCAAGGTAGGCACCCAGATCGACGGCAACCGGCCGCTGATGGCGCAGTTCGACAGCGAAGTGCGCAAGATGGCCAAGTCGATGGGCGTCGACGCCACCGAGTCCGCCAACGCGCTGGCGGACATTTTCGGCTCACGGGATTTTGACCGGCCGGCCGAGGCGATGACGGTGCTGGACAAAGCCACCGTTGCCGCCAAAGGGGGTTTTACGGATGTCGGGACTGCGGTCCAGGTCGGCCTGGGCGTGCTCAATGCCTACGGCAAGGAGGTCAAGGACCTAGAGAGCGTTTACGACGTGCTGTTCCAGACCGTCAAAGACGGCGTGACCACCTTCCCGGCCTTGTCCCTGGGTCTGGGCCAGGTGGTGCCGACGGCGGTAGCCGCCGGCGTGTCGTTCGAGGAGTTGGGCGCGGCACTGGCGGTGTTGACCAAAAATGGCGTGCAGACGCCGCAGGCCATCACTGCTGTCAACGGCGCCATCGTGCAACTGGCGGCGCCGACGCAGTTGGCCAAAGAAAAGCTGAAAGCGCTAGGCATCCAGTGGACCAACCTGGGAGACACCATTCGCCAGATTGCGGAAAAAAACCTCAGTCTGGACGTGATCCGCTCCATCGTGCCCGACATCGAAGGCGCCCGCGGCGTACTGGCGTTGGCATCGAACTACAGCGAGTTCGCCGATGAAATCGAACGCATGGCTGAGGCGGCCGGCGCGGCCAAGGGCGCGTTCGACATTGTTCAAGACAGCGACGCGGCCAAGGTCGCCAAATTCAAAGCTGAACTCAATGACCTGATGCTGGAACTGGGCAAGTTGATTGCCAAGGGCCAGCCGCTGCTGTCCTTCCTGACTGATCTGCTGCGCGGTTTCAACGACCTGCCGGACATCATCAAACAAACCGTGTTGGCTATCGGCGGCTTGGCCGCATCCACCGCCGTTATTAGAACGCTGGGGGGCGTGATGTTGCCACTGCCGGGTTTGCTGGGGAGGTCCGCGGCACAGGCCACGGCAGCCGGCGCGGCCATGCCTGGCGCTGCCAGTGGCATGGCGCTGGTGGCCACAGCCGCCAAGGGCTTAGCCGCAAATCTGGTGCTGCTGACTGTGGCCGGTTTCACTATCTCGCAGCTAATGGAGCTGTATCAGCTCTGGCGCGAGAACCAGGACATCTCCGCCGCCGTCGAGCAGCGCCGCGCCGCCGCGCAGCAGGCGATCAAGGACTACGCGGAAGACGCCAATCTCAAAAGACTGAGCGCGGCCGAGCTTGAGAAGCTGACCGACAAAGAGCGCAGCGAGTACGCCAAGCGCCTGGAAAACGCGCAGCAGTTCTGGCAAAGCAAGGTCACGCTGGAGTCCGAAAAACAATGGGACAGCGCCGACGCGTTCGCCGCGGCGCGCCAGCAGCGCGAGTATGCGGCCGCGCAGGAAGACCTGCAGCGTGCCAAGGTGCTGGTCGCAGAACGCAAAAAATTGGAAGGTCGGTTGTACACGGCCAAGGCGGAATTAGAGGCCAAAGAGAAAGAGAGGAGTAAGAAATTTCAGGAGGACAGCACCCGCTCATTTGAGGCTGCAATATCGACCAAGATCAAGGGTCTGCAGAAGCTGACCGACGAGGAAAAACGCTACGTTGCCAACAGCAACAGCCTGCAGCAGGATCAGACCAATGTAGCGATCGACCTAGCCAAGAGACGGCTGGAGCAGCTCAAATCCACGCTGCAGAAGCAGATCGACGCCGAAAAGAAAACCGCCGACAAGATCAAAGAATTGCGGCAGGAGCAACAGGGCAGCAACAGCGACGTGGCCAGCCGCATGCGCGCGTTGAAACGCCGCGACATGAGCGAGAGCGAGCAGCAGACCGACATCGGCAGCGAGGCCGAGGAAAAGCTCAACGAGAGCCGGCGTGCGCGCAACAACGGCCTGTTCGCCGAGGCCAAGCGGCTGGCCCAGGCGGCGATGAGCCTGGGCGAGCAGATCAAGGACAGCAAGCGCGCCATCGAGTTGGCCGAACAGGCGGCAAATCAGCTCAATCGCTCGCAGGATGCAGAGATCGAGGAGCAGCAAAAGCTGCAACAGAAGCAGCAGGCGGACGCCAAGGCGACAGAAAAACAAGCCGTCGACGCGCAGCAGCAGGTCGACGCGCTGACGCAGAAGCTGGCCGACCTGGTCGGCACGGAAACCAAGCTGAAGGTCGACGCCGACATCGAGGCCGGCAAGACCAAGGTCGCCGAAATCCAAGCCAAGTTGGACGCGCTGAAAGACAAGACCGTCACCGTTACCGTGGTCCAGGCCGGCAATGCCGCTCTGCCCGCGGCCGCCGCCGACGACATCCAGCAAAACGCCGCCGGCGGCCACATCCGCGGGCCGGGCACCGGCACCTCGGACAGCATCCTGTCCTGGTTGTCCGACGGCGAGTTCGTGCTCCGGTCGGCGGCGGTGTCGCACTACGGCGTGGACCTGCTGCACGCGCTCAATCAGATGCGGCTGCCCAAGTTTTCCCAGGGCGGGCTGTCCGGCCGGATGCCGGCCTTGCCGAAGATGCGGCCGCTGACCTCACTACCCAGCCTGCCGCCGCTGGCCGCGCTGCCGGCCCCGCGCACGGCCGAGGCCGCCGCCAAAAATCTGGGATCGCTGGACCTGGTCGCCGGCGGCCGCCGGCTGACCGTCCAGGGCGATCCCGACGCCATGGCCGATTTCAAGCGCGAATTTCTGCGTCTCAACCTGAAAACATCATGATGAACTACGCACCCTCATTGATCATCGGCGGCCGCGTGCTGAGCCTGGAGGCCCGGCTGCAGGCGTTTAGCCAGCAGTATGAGACCCTGGCGGCGCGCAGCATCCTGCGCAGCGCCAGCGGCAGCGCGCACGTCCAGCAACGCTGGAGGCGCATCAAAACCACGCTGTCCGGCTCCGGCTGGGTGCCTGCCGGCCTGGCCGACCTGCCCACCGCCGAGCCGCTGGAACTGCATTGCGCCGCGGCGCGCACGCTGCAGGCGGCCGGGCCGCAGATCGGCCTGCCGGCGTTCCGTACCGACATCCCACCGGTCGGCTATGCATTGCGTCAGGGCTACCGGGTGCCGGTGCAAATCAGCGTGCAAAACGGCATCGCGCAATTCACGCCGCTGACCGGCGCCGATGCCTACGAAGTGGCTTTCTGGCCAGTTTTGAACGTGTTCGCCGAGTACCAGGACAGCGGCGACATGCGCAACCGCAGTTATGCCTGGTCGTTAAGCTGCGAGGAGATATAGCGATGCTGATTTATTGGAATGACCTGATTGCCGAGCACCCAGACGGTATTGACCCAATGAGAATGGCAAACCCGGATAGTCTGATGCAGCGTGTTTTAGGCGTCACGCTGCAGCCGATAGAGAAGCGGAACACTAAAACGGTGGTCTGCATTCGCGCTAACGATGGCAGCAAGGCGGAATTGCTGCATGTCGATTTCCAAGAGTTTTTTGTGACGCGTGCGGCGGAGCCGGTGCGGGTCGGCGATGAGATGCAGCAAACCCAGCACAATTGGGACGGCGTCCCGTGCAAGGCGTTTATTACCCAGTCTGCGGCCAGCGTGATCAACACGGCGGTACGGCGTCCGAAAGAGTTTTACGAAGCGGAGGCGATGCCGACCGCGCCGGCCGTGCTGTTCGACCTGAGCGCGCTGCCGGCCGGCACCGAATGCTATGTGTACGTGCCGAATACAAAGGCCCTGGCATGGCCGCGCTGCACCTTTGTCGTCGCCAACAACAGCGGTAATCTGCTGAGCTTGCTGAACGATGGCACGATCAAAAACAAGGACGGAAGCCCGGTTGTCCCGCCGCAGATGGGACCAGGCCAGACCAGGGCCTGGTACCTCGACATGCTGGTGCATGTGCCGGCGATGTGGGGCGATACCAGCCAAGCGCCGGCGGCCTATGTCCTCAATGAGTTGCGTCTGCCATGATTCTGGCGCCGCTTGCCCGCGTTCCGCTCACCTCGCTGGCCAGCGCTGACGCGCCGCCGCCGGCCGGCGAGGCCCTGACGCTGCCGTTGCTGTTCATCGCCGGCCGCAGCGGCGCGCCGAGGCTGGGCCTCAGCTTGCTGGCCACGGGCAGCGCCGAACATGCCGGCGTTTGGGACGTGCGGGTGAGGCTGGGAGATGCCGACGTGTCGGCCTGGCTGACCGGGACGATACGCACCGAGGCGGAGGAAGGCGCCGCGCGCATTGCCGAACTGCAGCTGTTGCCGGGTGGACCGTATTCGCTGGCCAGCATCAGCGGCCGCACGGTGCAAATTGAGTTGCAATGTCAGCCCGGCGGGGCCTGGCATAGGCGTTTTACCGGTGTCGTCGAGCTGCCGGAACTGGAAGTTGGCAGCAAGCTGTTGACCCTGCATGCAACCGATGCGCGCAACGATACCCTCGCCACCAAGACTCGCCCGCAGCTCGCCACGCTGTTGGGCGGTTCCTGGTCGGATACCGTGTTCAGCGCAGACGCGGACTCATTGCGTTACGCCGAAGATCGGTTGTCCACCGTCCAGGCGAGCTATGACCTGGACGTCTATCGCCAGCCGCGGCTGACGGCCTGGCGCGCTACACCGCCGACGCTACGTTTTGACGCCGGCATCATCCTGGATGGCTCGCTGCGGCTGCAGACAAACCGGCTCAGCGAGCTGGTCAATACCGTGGTGTCAAGCTTCGAATTCCGTTACCCGCGGCTGATAGAGCAGCAACACATCTTTACCTGGAGCAACGACCAGCCGCTGCGCGAGTTTTTCGCCAACAAATTCAGATTCCCGGAGAAAACCACGGTGGAAAGCGCGGCCGGCGGCGTCAGCGGCTGGGGCATGCTGTCCGCACGATTCGACCCCGCGCCGCCGTCGAAGGCCTGGCAAGAAAACGGCGTGGTCTACAACTGGAAAAACCCGTTTACCGACCAGCCGGACGCCGACCCGTATTGCAGCCGCGCCCAGGTCGCGATGGCATGGCGCGGCGCGCAAGACGTCATGGAGAAATGGACGGTCTCGGTAACGGCCCCGGACTCGGTGACGGCGCACGGCGTGCGCAAACAAGACGGCCAGCATGGCCAGCTCGTCGTCGAAACCGACACCTCGGCATGGGAAAGCCGTCAGGGCCTGGCCGCCGGCGATCTCGACCAGTTGCCAGGCCAGGGCCGCGCCGAAGCCACCGCCGGCATTCGCACGCTGCAGGCGGTGGCTGCAGCTCAGATCGCGGCGAGCCACCGCAACACCCGGCTTACGTTCCAGATGCCTGCGCACTCGACGTTGGACGTCTGCCACAGCATCGCGGTTGAGCATCCGCATGCATCCGGCCGCGGCAAGGTGCAGCGCATTGTCGAGACCCTGGACACCGGCAGCGGACAAGCCACGGTGGAAGTGACGATGGTGCTATCCACTGCGCTGGTGGTGGGCACGGTGCCGGCGACACCGCTGCCGGCTCCGCCGACGCCCCCCAAGCCTCCACCGCCAGCGGCAACCAGTGCCGGCGGTATCACGGTGCTGGACAAATCCAGCATGGCCACGCTGCAGCACGACGGGTTTCTCGGATTCAGCGATGAACCCAGCACAGACGGCGCGCAGCGGCCGTCCGAATTCCGTATCAGCGCCCCTGAAGTGCCGGCGGCGCTACGCGATCCGGTCGAAGTCGCGCAAACATTGGAGCACAAGCTGGCACTGCCGGCCGATCCGCTCATTCTCAACCCGTAAGAGGTGGAACATGGCAATCACCCTACAGTTTTTTGACGACGCGGCGCTGACCTTGCCTTTGTCGCAGCTGGCGATGCGGCTGGAAAGCGGCCAGCAGGTCCGCCGCTGTGTTTATCTGGGCTCCACCCGCGCCGAGGCCGTATTCACGCCGGCGCGCGCGCCGCTGACGCTGACCGTGGCAGCGGCCAATGGCCAGCAGCTGCCCGGAGAATGGCGGCTGGCGCATAACGAGGCCGACCTGGCCAGCGCCGCGCCCGGCCAGGCGCTGGAGCTGGCGACGCCGCTGCAGGGCAGCGCGGACAACGCCAGGCCGATCTGGCTGCAATGGAACTATGCCGGCAGCGCCGGCGCCTGGCAGCAGTTTGGCCTGCAACTGGGCGAGGTGATCGAAGCATGAGAAACGATGAAGCCAAACGGATCGCCGACGCGCTGGGGCAGACCCAGCGCAAAACCGTCAGCAAATCCCCGTTGCCGCCGCCGGCGGCCAAGGGCGCGCTGCCAGGCAAAACCGGCGTCGGCCGCAGCGGCGCGGCCAATTTGCCGGCGAGTGGCGCGATTGCCGGGCCGCTGGTCGAAAAAGACGCGTCGCTGCGTCAGTACCTCCCGGAAACCAGCATGACGACCAGCGACGGCCTGTTCGTCATCCGCGTCCAGCCGATCAAGCAAGTCACGCTAACCGACGCCAAGGGGCAACCCGTAGTGATGGAGTACGCCGCACCATGAAGCTTGATACCCGTTCGCCGCTGCCGACGGCGCGGCCGACGCTGGCCGGCCACCCCTTCCATGGACTGGTAAAAGGCGGCGGCCTGACGCTGCCCAATGGGCAGGTCATTAACTATAGCGTCACCGGGTTATCAACCGTTTTGAGGGTGCCCGGCTGGGATAAGCAGGAGCACTACGACCCGACAACCGGCCACCGCTGGCTGCCCTATGCGATTTATCAGCGAGCCCATTTTTTTAGCGGCTGTTATTTGTATGCGCGCTTTCTCAACAATTGCGATTGGTTAGCCGCATTCGGCCCGGCCGACGTCTGGGCCGTTGAAGTCTCCGCGGCCGGGCTGACGCTGGAGTGCCTGAACCGCCAAGCCAAGCGGGTTTTTGCGCTGAACTGGGGAGCCGTAGCCGATGCCTTCAAGCCCAACACCGGCTGGTCCAAGCGCATAGCCGCGGTGTCTCCGTCCGGGCAGGTGGTAGCGATGAACTTCGTTAGGGCCTCGTCCCAGCAGTGGATCGTGGCCACTATTGCATTGACGGCAGATGGGGCGACCGTCCAGTTTCAAACCTATCCCGCGTTAATCGCATGGCCTGGTTATGACTGGGTAAAGGGTAATAATACGCAGCTGATTGCGGCTGCCACCGATGGCGGCGCAGTCGTTGCCGCATGCGGGGCGACGATTCTATCCGTCGCAGAAACCGCGTTAAGTGACGGGGGTCTCAAAGTCACCGTCACTGGCCAGCATAGAGTCGGCAACGTCATGCTCGGTCGTTTCCGGTCCGATCATTTTTTTGACATGCCGGACGGCCCTCTGCCGGATGATTCTGCCGATATCCAATATGGGGTGTTGCAACGGCCCGACTTCGTATGGCTAACGCATCCAATGTATACGCCGATAGACGATGGGGCGGTAATCGTGAATGGTTATGTGAATGCGACGGGCCTGTTCACCCCATACGGTGTTGTCGATATCGTTTCCGGCACTGGCACCCTTTGGCAGGGTCCTGCGGACAACTTCGTAGCGGTCCACCCCGTCACCAGACAAGTTATTTTTGATCCTCAGCCGATCAGCTTTGCCTGATGCCTGCCGAAGCGCTTCCCCCCTGTGCTGATGGCGGGAGTCCGGGACAATCGCCGCATCGTCCGGCCCCCGATCCCATCGCCATCATGCAACCCTATTTCCGTAAAGACCCGCTCTTCATCATTCAGGGCTGCTCGTTCGAGCATGGCTGGGACTGGACCGCCGGCGGTCAGCCCGTCGATCTAACCGGCACCCGTTTCGAACTGGTGGCCAAGGCCAGCGCCAGCGACAGCAAAGTGCTGATCTATCTGAGTACGGAAAACGGCGGAATTAAGGTCTCGGGCAACACCATCACGCTATTGATTCCCGTCGATAAAACCAAGGGCTATGGCTGGCGCGCCGCGGTGTTCGACCTGCGCGTCACCTGGCCCAGCGGCCGCGTCGACCTGTTCATGAGCGGCAAGATCGAAGTGCGGCCGGGGGTACTGAATGCACCGTGAAATCATCGAACTGGACCCCCGCCCGCGGATTGAGCGGCTGGAAACTCCGGTCATTAAACGCGAACTGCTCGTCGAGCCGGGCCGGCAAGGCCCGCCAGGGCCGCCAGGGCCGCCCGGCACCGCCGAGTTCGATACCAACCTCACCCTGATTTATCAAATCGCGCAACTATAGGAGACCGCGATGACACTGCAAATCCGGCTGACCGAACTCGCCACCGCCATCGGCAAGGACGTCAAAACCCTGCGTCAGCAAGACGGCGTACTGGCGACGCTGAAAACCACGGCCAAGGCCAGCCTGGTGGCCGCCATCAATGAGCTGTTCGATCTGCTGCAAGTGGGCGGCGGCGCCGGCATCGCCGACGACAAAGTCGGCACCGACACGACCTATTCATCGCAGCGCATTGTCGATCTGCTGGCGCAGCTCAAGGCCGACATCCTCGGCGGCGCCGACCCGGCATTCGACACTTTGAAAAAGCTGCAGGCCGCGCTGGAAAACGAACAGGACGCCGTCTCCGCCCTATTGAAAGCGGTTGGGCAGCGGCTGAGCATTGGCGAAGATCAGGGGCTGACAAGCACGCAAAAACAGATCGGCCGCGACAACCTTGACGTGTTTTCCAGGGGCGAAATAGGCGACATCGACGTCGACCTGGCCGCGGTATTTTTGGCCGCCCAGGCATGAGCCTGGCTAACCGGCTGCTGCAGCTGAGCAAAGCCGTCGGCGCCCAAATGGGCTTGCTGCGGCGTCGCTCGATGCGCGCCAATTTTGTCGGCCCGCTGGCCAGCATGGCCTCGCCAACCCCATGGTCGCCGCGAACCCCCGTCGAACTGACCGGACTCCGCGCCGACGTGGGCGTGCCGGCGCTGGCGGACATCACCATCAGGGTCCTAATCAATGGCCAGCCTGCGCTGGCCCTCATCGTCCTGGCCGGAGAGCAGGACGCCTATATCGACGACAGTTTTCCCATCCTCCCCGCCGATCAGCTGCGGGTCTCCATCCAGGCCAGCAGCGGCGCGGACCTGACCGTGACACTGGAGTACCGCTAATGCCCGAATTCAAAAAAATCGCCAATGGCGCAGAACTCTGCATGCTAGAGCATCGCGGCATGCTCTACATCGACGGCAACGCCCACCGCGTTTCTGATCTGTCGCTGGTGCCCGGCGCGCCGACGCCGCAGCGCGGCTGCGCGATGGGCGCGCCGGTTTCCGTCTACGCCGCCAGCCTGGTCACGCCGCGGGTTTATCACCACGGCTACATGCAGGCAGGCGTGGATTTCTACACATCGGACTGGGACGCGATCAACGCCGGCAGCTCATTGTTTGCCGCCCGCTATCTGGACGCTGGCGACGACCTGCTGCTGGAGGGCTATTACGGCGCGGCCGGCAACGCCCAGCAGCTGTTTCGCTATGACCCGGTGACGCTGGCAATCAAGGGCAGCATAGGCCTGACCTACACTAACGGCGGCGGCGCTTTTTTTATGGGCGCCTTGAAAAACGGGCGTTATCTATTCCGCTATCTGAACAACAGCGAAACCATGTCCGGCATGTTTTTCGATTTCGTCAACGCCGGCGGCCGCAACCTCGCCGGCCTGTTTCCAGGCACTAGCAATAACAACCCGGTGACGACGGTCGGCGTGCTCGGCATCAGCAACAGCAATTTTTTCTATCATCAGGTCAGCCGCAGCAACTACCAGGACACAGTATCGATATACCGCGTCGACCTCGCCACCTCGGCGGCCGGCCTGCTGGCCACGCTCAAGATGCCCGGCGCGGGAGGCAGCCCCGGCGGCGGCGCGCCCGGCCAGGGCTGCTCATTAACCTGGCCCTCGCTGGCTTGGCGCAGTGGGGCTGACGAGCTGACCAGCTACTACCTGGTCAAATCCGCCGACAGCACCGCGCTGTGCAGCATCACGCTGACCGAGGTCGAAACCGTGACGCCGAAAACAGTGGCGGCCGCGCCGGCCATCGACTGGACGGCCAACGACGGCCGGCCCGCATGGTATAGCGGCACCATGCGCCTAGGCATGGCGACGCGCTGCATCAGAATCAGCCACAACGACGGCAACGCATATTTACTATGTGCAGTATATGAACGCAAAGCCGCGGCCGTCAGCGAGCCGGGCGCCTACATGCTCTATCTGTTCCGCATCGACAGCCGCGACAAGCTGACCTATCTGAACAAACTCGCGCCCAGCGCGCGGCCGCGCGGCATCTTGACCGCGGACGACAGCGGCCAACGCTGGGCCGTCATCTACGATAACGGCGTCGAACTCTGGTCCGTCCAGGCAGGCGGGGCGCTGCTCAAAAGCCCGATGTACGCGATAGACCGCACCGCGCCGGGCGGCGACCTAGCGTTCGATAGCGCCGGCCGGCTGTGGTATCTGGAATGCGCCAACAATCCAATCCTGCCGCCCCAGGGGCAGCCGGTACTGTCCTACATCCCGCCGCTCGGCGACGCCCACCAGATCGTGATCTCGTTCCCGCAGCCCAGCTATGCATTCGACGGCGCACCGATCCAGACCGCGCTCAATGTCGAGGTCTACGATGCCAGCGGCCGCCGCATCGCCGTCCCGGTCACGCTCAAAGTCACCAGCCCCGCGCTGCAGTTTGCCGGCGGCGAAGCACAGACCCAGGTAACCTCGCGGGAAGACCAGCCTCTGGCCGTGCCGGTGGCCATCGTCGCACCCGGCCGCGTCACGGTGATGGGGTCCGCGTAATGGCCACCGTCCGGGTCTCGGTACAAGTCGCGCCGCCGGCCAGCGACTGCCGGCCGCCAGCGCAAGGCTTCGGGCAGTGCGCGGCAAGCGGCGCCCTCTGGCACCCCATCGCCCACCCGCGCCAGCCAGGCCACATCCCTGCGCAAGGCAAGGCGCGCTGCCTGGTCCTGGACGACACCGCCGGCGCGCAGCCGGGCGAATCCAAAGGCAGCGCCACGGCCGAGGTCTCGCTGGAATCCTGGGTGCCGCAGCGGCCGCAGTTCTATTGGGGGTGATTTAGGGCGATTGCAGGTGGAACTGCACCAGTTGGCCAGCTGCAACGGCGCAAAAGCCGGCGCAAACTGATGCAAAAGAGGCTGCGGCGTTACACTGTGCTTTGAAACACAGTTTGCTGCACAGGAAGCCGCGTATCCGACGCGCCCCGGGTCCCTTCAAGCCTGCCGTCGGGTGGCAGGTCCGAGGTCTTAAGCGGCTGCCTGTTCGAGCAGCGCGACGTTAGCGCGCTGCGAGTTCAGCCGCGCCTCGGACCTGACGGGAACCGGCGGGAAGCCGTAGGCCAGGCTTGCAGGGTGGCCTTTAGGGGTGGAGGGGATATTTGGCCAAGCAAATATCTCCTCCCTGCTCGCCGGGCAGCCCCGGCAATCAAAATCATCATCCGCGCAGCGGATTCCATGTCTTGGAGCCATCACTCGGAAAGATCGTAAACAGGTTCTTACAATTGGGCGCCGGCCTCAGGCAGCAGGGCGGTGGCCGGCAGCGTCGATAGCCGCTCGCGCAGGAAATCGATCAGCCGACGAATGCGCAGCGGCTGGCCGCGCTGGCCGGGGTAGAGCAGGTGCAGCGGCGCGCTGTCGGTGAAGTATTCGTCCAGCACCGTGAGCAGGCGGCCCTGGCGCAGATCGTCGGCGATGTCCAGCAGCGATTTGTAGGCGAAGCCCTGGCCTTGCAGCGCCCAGCGGCGGATCACCTCGCCGTCGTTGCTCTGCTGCGCGCGCTCCAGCCGCAGCGCGCGGCGCTGGCCGTGCTCGCGGTAAGGCCATTCGTGCATCGGGCCGTCGCCGGTGACCAGGGTCAGCGTCGGCAGCTCGGCCAGCTGCCGCGGATGGCTGGGCATGCCGGTGCGCGCCAGCAGCGCCGGCGCGGCGCAAACCACGCGGCGGCTGGCGGCCAGTTCGCGCGCGATCAGGCCGCTGTCCGCCGGCTGGCCGTAGCGGATGGCGATGTCAATGTCCTCGCCGATCAAATCGGCCGGGGTGTCGTCCAGCTGCAAGGCGAAATGCACCGCCGGGTGCAGGCGGCGGAATTCGTCCAGGCAGTCCAGCAAGGCGTGGCGGCCCAGGTCCGACGGCGCCGACAGCCGGATCAGGCCGCTGAGTTCGCGCTGCTCGCGCTGCAGCCGGTCCTGGCCTTGCTGCAGGGTGTCCAGCGCGCGCTGGCAGTGGTCGCGGAACACTTCGCCGGCCTCGGTCAGCCGAAGCTGGCGGGTGGTGCGCTGGAACAGCCGGCTGTCCAGCGCGGTCTCCAGCCGCTGGATGCAGGCGCTGGCGGCGGCGGGGGACAGGCCTTGCTTGCGGCCGGCGGCGGAGAAGCTGCCCAGTTGGGCAGCGTCGAGGAAGAGGCGTAGGTCGTTGAGTCGATCGAGCATGAGCGTGGCCCGGGCGCGGCAGCGCCCGGGCGGGGAGGGGTTTAAATGGTTTCGGTATTGGCCAGCAGCCATTCTCGCGCCGCGCCGTCCACCAGCGGCAGCAAGCGCGCGCGCACCTCGGCGTGGTATTGGTTCAGCCAGTCCACTTCGGCGCGGGACAGCAGGTTGAAGTCCAGGCAGCGGGTGTCGATGGGGCAAAGTGTCAGGGTTTCGAAGCGCAGGA
Source organism: Chromobacterium fluminis (assembly GCF_011602385.1). NCBI lineage: Bacteria > Pseudomonadati > Pseudomonadota > Betaproteobacteria > Neisseriales > Chromobacteriaceae > Chromobacterium > Chromobacterium fluminis. The sequence goes on from NZ_JAAOMA010000048.1 coordinate 23,482, forward strand.
AGTCGCCGAATTCGTTCTGCGACGAGGCCACGTTCAGCACCAGGTTCTCGATGCGCACGCCCCAGCGGCCCGGGCGGTAGACGCCGGGCTCGATCGAGGTGACCATGCCTTCCTGCATCGCCATATTGGCGTCCGGCACCGCGCGGGAAATGCTTTGCGGGCCTTCGTGAACATTGAGGAAATAGCCGACGCCGTGACCGGTGCCGTGGCCGAAGTCGATGTCCTGCTGCCACAGCGGAGCGCGCGCCAGCGCGTCCAGCATCGGCGACAGGGTGCCGCGCGGGAAATGGGCCATGGACAGGCCGATGGTGCCTTTCAGCACCAGGGTGAAGTCGCGCTTCTGCTCGGCGGACGGCGTGCCGACCGCCACCACGCGGGTGATGTCGGTGGTGCCGCCCAGGTATTGGCCGCCGGAGTCTATCAGCAGCAAGCCGTCGCCCTTGATCTCGCTGTGGGCGGCTTCGGTGGCGTGGTAGTGCGGCAGCGCGCCGTTGGCGTTGAAGCCGGCGATGGTGCCGAAGCTGGGCGACACGAAGCCGGGCCGGCGCGCGCGCGCGGCGGTGATTTCCTCGTCTATGGTCAGCTCGGTGACGCGGCTGCGGTTGACCTGGCCTTCGAACCAGGCGAAGAACTCGCACAGGGCCGCGCCGTCCTGTTCCATCGCGCCGCGGATGTGGGCGGCCTCTTCCTCCGTCTTGCAGGACTTGAACAGGGTGCTGGGATTGATCGCCTCGATTACGCGGGCGGCCGGATTGACCGCCTGGCGCAGGCCCAGGGTCACGCGGCGCGGGTCCAGCAGCAGGCTGGCGCCGGCCGGCAAGGCGGCGAGCGCCGGCTTGGCCTGGGCGTAAAGCCGCACTTCGACGCCGTCGGCCGCCAGTTGGGCGCGCAGCTCGGCGGAAACCTTGCCTTCGCCGACGAAGAGGGTGGCCTGCCGACGGCTCAGCAGCGCGTGGCTGATGAAGACCGGATTGTAGTTGACGTCGCTGCCGCGCAGATTGAAGCTCCAGGCGATGTCGTCCAGCGTGGACAGGAAGTGCCAGTCGGCGTCGGCCTCGTCCATGGCGGCGCGCAAGCGCGCCAGCTTGTCGGCGCGGCTTTGCGGCGCGAACGCCGTCTCATGTTGATACACCGGCGCGTCCGGCAGCGGCGGGCGCTGCGGGTCGATGGCGTCTATCAGGTTCAGATCGGTGCGCAAGAGGGCGCCGGCCTGTTCCAGCGCGGCTTGCAGCGCCTTGGCCGCGGCCAGGCCCAGCGAGTCGCCGTCCACCGCAAGGGTCTGGCCGGCGCTCAGGGTCTTAGCGATCCAGCCCAGGTGGTCGGCGCTGGCGGCGCTGATGATTTTGACCAGCTGGATGCCGCTGCCGGCCAATTCGGCTTCAGCTTGCACCCAATAGCGGCTGTCGGCCCAGACGCCAGCGAAGTCGCGGGTGACGATCAGCGTGCCCATGGAGCCGGTGAAGCCGGACAGCCATTGGCGGGCCTGCCAGCGCGCCGGCAGGTATTCCGACAGATGCGGGTCCGAGGAGGGCACCAGACAGGCGTCGACGCCGGCGTTCTTCATGGCGGCGCGCAAGGAGGCGATGCGTTGCGGAATGGTGTCCAATTGCGGGGTTGCGAGGGTGTTCATGCCGGCTCCGGGGGATGTATGCCATGCATTCTGTGGCTAATGAAACCGGGGCGCAAGAGTATGAGCATAGCTAATGAATACCATGTCATTTCTTGAGTCGGCACAAGCGCTGCTGAGAGGTCTATACTGGAGCCGGCATCGGCACCGCCGATGCATGCCAAGGAGCTGATCATGAGTAAATCAAGACACAGCAGCAAGGAAGCCAAGAAGCAGCCGTTGATGACGCCCAAAGAGAAACGGGCGGCCAAACATCAGAAAAAGCACGGGCCGGACGGTGTCCCCATCATTGTTCCTCACTAAGGCAAGCGCCGTGGCGATGCGGCAGCCCTGATGTGCCGACCGCCTTGCTGGTTTTGATCCGCGCGTTGTTACCCTCCACGGTCCATGTGACCGTCTACGCCGGCCAGTGGGCCGGCCAATCGTCCAAACCTCCTGCCATCGCGGCCAGGAGGTTTTTGTTTGGCGGGGATTGCTTGCGGATCAAGAGCAGGCGCGCGCCGCCAAAATATGCTTGTTGATTTTTTTCGGCGGAGACGATAGCTTTGCCGGCTTTATTCGGGGCCGGCCGCCGTGAACGCGGCGGGTGTGGGGGACAGGCGATGCAACAGGCAATCGAGGTGACGGGCTATCACGCCCATGTCTATTATAACGCGGAGCAGCAGCCGGCTGCGCGGCGGCTGCGCGAGGCGGTGGCGCAGCGCTTCGAGGTGGAGTTGGGACGCTGGCGCGAGCAGGCTTACGGGCCGCACCCGGTGGGCGCTTATCAGATCGCTTTCGCGCCGGCCTTGTTTGGCGAGATCGTGCCGTGGCTGATGTTGAACCGGGAAGGGCTGAGCGCGCTGCTGCATCCGCTGACCGGAGACGATGTCGAGGACCACAGCGATTTCGCCATGTGGCTGGGCGCGCCGCTGGAGTTGAACATGGACTTTCTGCACCAACACGGCGACAACGCGCGTTCGGGCTGAGCCTGCCCGCGAGTACAAAAAACCCCACCGGGAACCGGTGGGGTTTTGTCTGAGCGAAACGGCTTAGCGACGTTCCACCGCCAACGCCACGCCCATGCCGCCGCCTATGCACAGCGTGGCCAGGCCTTTCTTGGCGTCTCGGCGCTGCATTTCATGCAGCAGGGTGACCAGCACGCGGCAGCCGGAAGCGCCGATCGGGTGACCCAGCGCGATGGCGCCGCCGTTGACGTTGACCTTGTCCGGGCCCCAGCCCAGTTCGCGTGCCACGCCCAGCGCCTGTGCGGCGAAGGCTTCATTGGCTTCCACCAGGTCCAGCTCCTCCACTTTCCAGCCAGCCTTGTCCAGCGCCTTGCGGGTGGCGGCCACCGGGCCTATGCCCATGATCTCCGGCGCGCAGCCGGTCAGCGCGTAGCCCTTGATTGTGGCCAGCGGTTTCAGGCCCAGCTGGTCCGCCTTCTGCGCGGACATCAGCAGCACGGCGGCGGCGCCGTCATTGATGCCGGAAGCGTTGCCGGCGGTGACGGTGCCTTCTTTCTTGAAGGCGGCGCGCAGCTTGGCCAGGCTTTCGGCGCTGGCGTCGTGCTTGATGAACTCGTCGCTGTCGAAGGCCACCGGATCGCCCTTGCGCTGAGGCACCAGCACCGGCGTGATCTCATCCTTGAACTTGCCGGCTTTCTGCGCGGCGGCGGCGCGTTGCTGCGATGCCAGAGCCAGCGCGTCCTGCTCTTCGCGGCCGATGCCGTACTTTTCCGCCACGTTTTCGGCGGTGATGCCCATGTGGTAGGCGTTGTAGGCGTCGGTCAGGCCGTCGTTGACCATGGTGTCGATCAACTGGGCGTTGCCCATGCGGAAGCCGTCGCGCGAGCCGGGCAGAATGTGCGGCGACAGGGACATGCTTTCCTGGCCGCCGGCGATGACGATGTCGGCGTCGCCGTTGGCGATAGCCTGGGCGCCCAGATGCACGGCGCGCAGGCCGGAGCCGCAGACCACGTTGAGGGTTGTGGCCGGGGTGGTGACCGGCAGGCCGGCCTTGATCAAGGCCTGGCGCGCCGGGTTCTGGCCGCTGCCGGCGGTCAGCACCTGGCCGAGAATGACTTCGCTGACGTCCTCCGGTTTCAGGCCGGTTTGGGCCAGCAGCGATTTGATGACGGTGGCGCCCAGTTCCGGGGCCGGGATCTTGGCCAGCGCGCCGCCGAAACTGCCGATGGCGGTGCGGGTTGCTGCGACAATCACGACTTCCATGTTTTTCTCCGTCTCTCTTCAATGTGACCGCGAAGGTCGGTGTGTCGGCCAGCGCGCCGGCGGCGGGGCGAGGAAGCCGCTAAAGCGCTTCGAAGCGGCTTTCAACGCCCTTGCCCAACTATCCCGCCGAGGCGCGGCAGACTTTGAACAGTTTTTCTTAGAGCCTGTTTATGATCTCGCGAGCTAGGGCGAGACAAGGCGAAAACGAGCGAAAAAGCGGAATATGCACGTGGTACATGAGCATTTTGAGCTCGGTTTCAACGCCGTATCGCCGACGCGCAGCAGATCGTAAACAGGTTCTTATTGCAGGCTGGCCACCACGCTGGGCATGGCCTTGGCCAGCACATAGCTGCCCGGCGCCGCTTGCAGCGGCGGGAAGTCTTTGCTGCCCAGGCTCTTGGGCGCGGCGACTTTCTTCCCGGATTGAGGGGCCAGCCAGGCGTCCCAGTCCTTCCACCAGCTGCCGGGGCGGCTTTCCGCGGTTTCCAGCCAGGCGTCCGCGTGTTCCGGCAACTTGTCGTTGACCCAGTAATTGCGCTTGTCCTTGGTCACCGGGTTGATTGAGCCGGCGATATGGCCGGAGGCGCCCAGCACGAAGCGCCGCGACGGCGCGCCGGTCAGGTAGTGGACGCCGGAGTAGGCGGAGCTCCACAGCACGATGTGGTCTTCGCGCGCGGCGAAGATGTAAACAGGGATGTCGATCTTGGAAACGTCGATGGGCACGTCGCACAGGGTGATGGAACCCGGTTTGGTCAGCGCGTTGTTCATGTAGAACTGGCGCAGCATGAAGGTGTGCATCGGCAGCGGCAGGTCCACCGCGTCGTTGTTCCAGTAGAGGAGGTCGAACGGCGCCGGCGTCTTGCCCAGCAGGTAGTTGTTGACCACGTAGTTCCACACCAAGTCATTGGCGCGCAGGCTGGCGAAGGTGCGGCCTATTTCCTTGCCGCTGATGATGCCGCCAGCGGCGATTTTGGCTTCGCGGCTGGCCACCAGGTTCTCGTCGATGAAGTAGGAGATCTCGCCCGGCTCGGCGTGGTCTATCAGCGAGGTCATGAAGGTGGTGGAGTCGAAATACTTGAGCCCGCGGGCCTGCAGCACGCACTGGGTGGTGGTCAGGATCACGCCGCCGACACAGAAGCCCAGCGCGTTCATGCTGTCCTGCTTGCTGATCTTGCGCACGGTTTCCGCCGCGGCGATCACGCCTTTCTCGATATAGCTTTCCCAGGTGAAATGCTTCATCTCTGGTTCCGCTGAGCGCCAGCTGATCAGGAACACGCGGTAACCCTGGGCCACGAAGTGGCGCACCATGGAATTGTCCGGCTGCAGGTCCATCAAGTAGTACTTGTTGATGCAGGGCGGCACGATCAGCAGCGGCTTTTCGTAGACTTCGCCGGTGGTGGGCGTGTACTGGATCAGTTCGATCAATTCATTGCGGAACACCACTTCGCCCGGGGTGACCACGATGTTCTTGCCGATCTCGAACTGGCTCTCGTCCGACATCGAGATATGGCCCTTCTGGAAATCCTCCAGCATGTTCTTCATGCCGTCGACCAGGCTTTCGCCCTTGGTCTCTATTGCCCGTTTCATCACGTCCGGGTTGGTCAGCATGAAGTTGCTGGGGGAGACCGCGTCCAGGTATTGGCGGGTGGCGAAGGCCAGCTTGTCCTTGGCTTCTTCCTCCAGCTGGGCGTTGTCCACCAGCTCGGTCATCCATTTGCTGGTGAGCAGATAGCCTTGCTTGAGGAAATGGTAGAACGGGTGTTCGTCCCATTCCGGCGAGGCGAAGCGGCGATCGCCCTTTTTCGCCGAGGCGTCGCCGTTGGCGGGCGTCTGGCCCAGGAATTGCGACCACAGATTCATCTGTTGCTGATACAAGCTGCTTTGCCAGGCGAACAGCTGGCCGGCGTTGCTGAGCATGGCGCCCCAGGCGTTGGCCAGCGGCAGTTCAGCATTTCCAGGTTGCGGCGGCAGCGGCAGGTTGTTGACGAACTGCTGCATCCATTGTTGGTTGGCCTCGGATAGGCTGGCGAAGAAACTATCCAGCGGGTTTGTACTTTCTTGGGTCAAAGCTGTCTCCTGAAACGTGCCGAAGCGTTATCGAAGCTTTCCTGCATTGGACCGTGTAACAAAGTGTGCGGTCGCAAGGTACGCCATGACTGTAACAGGGTTGCATGACATTTTCACCGGGAGGAGGACGATAAGGCGCGTCGAAAGCCGCATCTTGTTGCCGCAGTGCACAATCTGCCTAGCTGTCCTTTCGGCCTGGCATGCCGGGAGGATGGAAATTATGGGATAATCGCGAAGATTCAATTGGCGTTGGACTGAACGGGAAAGGATGGTCATGACGGCATTCAAGGCGCGCTTGGGCGAAGAGGACGTCGCGGTGGGGAATATCTTCTGCATTGGGCGCAATTACGCCGCGCACGCGGCGGAGTTGAACAACCCACTGGAAGACGAGCCGCTGGTGTTCCTGAAACCGACTTCGGCGCTGGCCGGCGAGGGCGAGCCACTGCGTCTGCCCGACTATTCCCGTGACGTTCACCATGAGTGCGAACTGGTGCTGTTGATAGGCAAGGGCGGCCGCGATATTGCGGAATCGGAAGCGCTCGATCATGTGGCTGGTTACGGCATTGGCCTGGACATGACGGCTCGCGACGTGCAATCGGCGGCCAAGAGCAAGGGCCATCCCTGGACCAAGGCCAAGGGTTTTCCCACCGCCGCCTGCCTGTCGCGGCTGGCGCCGGCTGAGCAAGTGGCCGATCCTCAGCGGCTGAGTTTCGAATTGCGCGTCAACGGGGAGTTGCGTCAGCAAGGCGACACCGGCTTGATGTTGTTCCCTGTGGCAGCCATCATCGCCTATCTGTCGCGGACCTACGGCCTGCAGGCCGGCGATCTGATCTATACCGGCACGCCGGAAGGGGTTGCCGCAGTGCGTTCCGGTGACAAGCTTAGCTTGAAGCTGGATGGATTGGCCTCCGCCGAATGGAGCGTGCTCTGATGGCGGCCTCAGGCGAGGACGACGGCAAGGTCCGTCTCGACAAATGGCTGTGGGCCGCCCGTTTCTTCAAGACCCGGCAACTGGCGCACGAAGCTCTGGAACTGGGGCGTGTGCAGGTCAACGGCGACAAGGTCAAGGCGTCGCGGGTGGTCAAGGAGGGCGACCAGCTAGTGATGCGCATCAATCAGCTGGAGTACCGCGTTGAGGTGCTGGCGCTGAGCACCCAGCGCCGCCCGGCGCAGGAGGCGCGGCTGCTCTACCGCGAGGACGAGGCCTCGCAACGCGCGCGAGCCGAGCAGCAGTTGCTGCTAAAAGCGGAGCGCGCCAGTTTCCCGCACGGCGACGGCCGTCCCACCAAGAAGGCGCGCCGGGATATCGGCAAGTTCAAAGGGCAGTTCTGAGAGCCGGTTCAAAGTCTGCTGCGCGGCATTTCCGCGCGCCGTTTTACGTTTTCAACCAGGAGCCCGTTTAAGGGCCGAGCTTTACATCATGCCGTCTGCCGCGTCACCCGCCGTATCCCTGCTGCCGTTCAGCCTGTTCTATTTCAGTTATTTCGCCTTTCAGGGCCTGTTCAGTCCGTTCTGGGGGCTCTATCTGCAATCGCTGTCCTTCTCCGCCTGGCAGATCTCGGTGTTGATGGCCTTGTCCACGTTGGCGCGCATCGTCGCACCCGGTTTCTGGGGCTGGCTGGCGGACAGGCGCGGCCGCCGGCGCGCCATCATTCTGACGACGTCGCTGCTGTCGGCGGCGGCCTTCCTGCTGGTGGGACTGGACCGCGCTTTCTGGTGGGTGTTCGTCAGCCTGGCGGTGTCCCACTTCTTCTGGGCGGCGGCGCTGCCGCTGGTGGAGGCCAGCACCGCCCATCTGACGCGCGCGCAGCCAGGGCGTTACAGCCGGGTGCGGGTCTGGGGCTCGATAGGCTTCGTCTGTCTGGCGATGAGCGGCGGCCTGCTGCTGGACGGCATCGGCATAGGCAATCTGCCCTGGGCGCTGTGCGCCTTGCTGGCCCTGGTGGCGGCGGCGGCCTGGCGGGTGCCGGAGGTGGTTGCTGAGCGCAAGAGCGGGCCGTCTGCGCCTATCGCCGCCACGCTGAGGCGGCCGGAGGTGATGGCGCTGTTTGGCTGTTGTTTTCTGATGGCCTTCGCTCACGGGCCTTACTACACTTTTTTTTCCATCGGGCTGAAGCAGGCGGGTTATGAGCAAGGCGCGATCGGCATGCTGTGGGGGCTGGGCGTGGCCAGCGAGGTGGCGATATTCCTGCTGATGCCCAAGATTATGGCGCGTGCGCGTTTGGAAACGCTGATGCTGTTGTCGCTAGCGGCGGCGGCGCTGCGTTTCGCGCTGATCGCCGCCGCGGCGCAACTGGCCTGGGTGGCGATAGGGGCGCAGCTGCTGCACGCGCTGACTTTCGGTCTGCATCACGCGGCCTCGGTGGGCTTGATTCACCGCATGTTCGACCCACATCACCACGGACGCGCCCAGGGTTTGTACATCATCGCCTCGTTTGGCGTCGGCGGCAGCGCCGGCGGTCTGATCGGCGGGCTGGTGTGGCCGCACGGCGGCATGGCGACGACGTTCGCGATGTCTGCCGTCGCCGCCGCGCTGGGTGTGTTGCTGTGCCGGCGCTGGCTGCGGCCAGCGGCGCCTGTTCAGGCGGGCTGATCTTTCAACAAGGCCGGCGGCACGAAGTAACAGCTGTCGCCGTCGATGCCGGGCAGTTCGATACGGCCCTGATAAAGCAGGCCGATTTTCTCCAGCACGCGGATGGATGCCAGGTTGTGCGGCGCGGTGATGCCCACCACCACCGCGTGGCCCAGTTGCTCGCGGCCGTGTTCTATGGCGGCCAGCGCGGCTTCGCTGGCGTAGCCGCAGCCCCAGTATTGCTCCAGGAAGGCGTAGCCGATGTCCGGGTAGTCCAGGCCGTCGCGCTTGACCAGGCCGCAGATGCCGACCGGGGCGCCATCGTCCAGCCGCTCGACTAGCAAGAGGCCGTGGCCGTGCTTGCGGTAGCTGGTTTGCGGGCCTTCCTCGATATAGCGCAGGGCGCCGAGCAGATCGTGGGCGTCTTTGTCGCCGATATTGGCGATGAAGGCCGGCGCGTTCAGCAGCTTGAGCATGAAGGGGGCGTCGCTGGCGTGCAGCGGGCGCAGTTGCAGTCTGGCGGTGGCGATGTGATGCATGGCTGGTTCGGATTTCGCGGGATGAGGTCGTAAAAAAAGCCGACGGCGCGCAAACGCCATCGGCTTTGATGCTAACAGGCCAGCGGCTCAGCACTCAACAATATTCACCGGCACCTCGATGACGTTGATGGCAAGGCCGCCGCGAGCGGTTTCCTTGTACTTGGTGCTCATGTCCATGCCGGTGTCGCGCATGGTTTTGATCACCCGGTCCAGCGACACGAAGTGCTGGCCGTCGCCGCGCAGCGCCATGCGCGCTGCGTTGATGGCCTTGACCGAGGCCATGGCGTTGCGTTCGATGCAGGGCACTTGCACCAGGCCGCCCACCGGATCGCAGGTCAGGCCCAGATTGTGCTCCATGCCGATTTCGGCGGCGTTTTCCACCTGTTCCGGGGTGCCTCCCAGCACTTCGGCCAAGGCGCCCGCGGCCATGGAGCAGGCCGAGCCCACTTCGCCCTGGCAGCCCACTTCGGCGCCGGAGATGGAGGCGTTGAGCTTGAACAACACGCCGATGGCGCCGGCGGTGAGCAGGAAGCGCACGATGCCGTCGTCGCTGGCGCCGGGCACGAAGCGGGCGTAATAGTGCATCACCGCCGGGATGATGCCGGCCGCGCCGTTGGTGGGCGCGGTCACCACACGGCCGCCGCCTGCGTTTTCCTCATTAACCGCCAGCGCATACAGATTGACCCAGTCCATCACCGTCAGCGGGTCGCGCAGCGCCGCCTCGGGCGAGGCCAGCAGTTTGTGGTGCATGTCGGCGGCGCGGCGCTTCACCTTCATGCCGCCGGGCAGGATGCCTTCGCGTTCGCAGCCACGCTTGACGCAGTCCTGCATCACTTGCCAGATTTTCAGCAGCTCGGCGCGTACTTGTTCCTCGCTGCGCCAGGCCAGTTCGTTCTCCAACATGATCTGGCTGATGGATTTGCCGTGGCGCTGACACAAAGCCAGCAATTCCGCCGCGCTCTTGAACGGGTGCTTGAGCTCGGTGACGCCAGGCGGCACGAAGCCGGCGTCGATGGCGGCCTCGTCGACCACGAAGCCGCCGCCCACCGAATAATAAGCGCGTTTGGACAGGCTGGCGCCGGCGGCGTCGAAGGCTTCGAAAATCATGCCGTTGGGGTGATAGGGCAGGGTTTTCTTCTTGTGCAGAATCAGGTGCTCGCCTTCGACGAAGGGTACGGTCTGTTTGCCCAGCAGCGAGACGGCTTTGTCTGCGCGGATGGCGGCCAGCATGCCGTCCACCGCATCGGTGTCAATCAGGTCGGGCTGCTCGCCCTGCAGTCCCAGCAAGACCGCGACATCGGTGCCGTGGCCCTTGCCGGTGGCGCCCAGCGAGCCGAACATCTCGGCGCGCACGCTGGCGGTCTGAGTCAGCAACTCGTCTTTTTCCAGCCGGGCGATGAATTGGCGCGCGGCGCGCATCGGTCCAACCGTGTGGGAGCTGGACGGGCCGATGCCTATCTTGAACAAATCAAAAACACTGATGGCCATAATGCTTCTCTTTAAGGGCTGTGTCCCGCTAAGCGGGTTGTTGTGAGGATGGCCTGGGCCGTCCTTATTATTGTCGTTGTCATGGTTTCACATGGTTGTGGCGCCGGGGTTGCCAGCGCTTCGCCATCTTGCGGCAGCCGGGGAATCTAGACAAGCCGGAGGCCGCTGTCAATTTAGAATTATAGAGTCAGGACTAAGTTGCGTCGGGGATTCGACGAGTTGAAACCGCTTCGCATTCGGACGGCATGAGCAGGGCGGGCGGGAGGCCCTTTGTACAAGGCGGGGA